>CAYZGY010000034.1:5359-21280 GCA_964478085.1 uncultured Planctomycetia bacterium | reverse complement strand
GCTTGATCCCAACCCATGTTGAGGATGACACCTCCGTGCTCGTTGGCGGCGATTCGGGGGCCGACGGCGCGACAGAGGAGCATCGTCGCTTCGACGTCGACCTCGAAGAGAACGCGGAGCTTCTCTTCGTACGAAAGATCCGGCCCCGATCCGGTGAGAATGTCGGCGCCGGCGTTGTTGATCCAGATGTCGATGCCGCCGAGGAGAGCATCCGCTTCGTCGGCGAGTCGTTCGCGCGCGTTCGCGTCGCGTAGGTCGGCAAGGACGACGTCTGCTTCGCCACCGAGAGTCTCTATCTCTCCACGGACGCTCTCGGCGCGTTCCTGTGACTTTCCGGCGTGTACGAGGAGGCGAGCGCCCGCGTCCGCGAGCTCGAGCGCGATCGCGCGTCCGATGCCCGACGACGAGCCCGTGACGACAGCGCGCCTGCCTTCGAGCTCTCGGTAACGGCTGTTTTCGGTCACAGCGATGTGCCAAGACCTTGCTGGTCGGGGTGAATCGATCGCGAAGCGATCGAGAGGGGGCTTCCCGAAAGCCCCCCTGAAACTATCCGTATCGCTGTTCGAACGGCGCGGCGCGTGCGGGCGATTCGTAGACGTCGACGCGCAAACGACGTGGCGGCGCGCCGAGCGCCGTGGTGAGCTCGCTCGAGAGTCGGTCGTGTACCCACTTCGCGAGAAGCTCCGCCGTCGTGTTGGCGATCGGGAGGAGCGTGCAGTCGTCGATTGGCACGGACCAGAGCTTCGGGCCCGTGGTGCCGAAGTCAGAGCGAATCACGACTTGCTCCTCGCCGACCTCGACGCTGAGCGTGTCGCTCTCGACGGGGACGAGCATACGGTGGGCGAGCTCATCCGTGATGCCCTTGAGGATCTTCTTCAGCTGGATGAAATCGAAGATCAGATGGTCGGCGCGCAGATCGTCCTCGAGCTCGGCGGCCACGCCGTAATTGTGGCCGTGGAGACGCTCGCACATGTTGTTGTCGAAGACGATGAAATGTGCGGCGCAGAAACCGAGATAGTCTTTCGAAACGCGAACGCTGTAAGTGCCCATCGATGGATTTCCCGCTCTGAATTACGGGATTATGCCAGCCCGAACAGCGAGAAACAAGGTGGCCGCGACGACATCAGCACTCGTGCCAGGATTCCTCCGGTGGCCGGCGGCACGAAGCCAAGAATCGAGCTCGGCGAAGGCCTCGGGATCGATAGCGTAATCTTCCCCAACTCCGAGAACGCGTCGCGCGCGTTCCGCCGATTCTCGTGCCAGATGGTCGCCGCACCTTCTCGCGATGAGCGAGTCGGGGTGATCGGCCATGCACCGGAGGTGGGTGAGGACGATCGCGTCATCGATCGAGGCCCCGCGCTCGAGCGCGGTCTCGAGAAAGGGGAGGCTCTCGTCGAAGACCTCCTCGAAGCCGTTCGCGTATTGACGGGCCACGAGGTCTCGATCGGCGGCGAGCCTCATCGCCGCGACGAGGTCGTCGGGAGCCTCTCCGTGTACATCGGCCTCGTCCGCTTCGCCGAGCCCTCCAGGCTTTGCGAGGGCGATCGCACGGTAGGCTTTCTTGCAGTCGTCGTTATCGAGGTCGTCGAGAACTCGTTGAACCGTGCTGCGGGTGACCTCGCCGCGACATGCGGCGATCGGCGCGAAGAGGAGAATGATCCCGAGATTGACGTTCTGATTCGTCGCACGTCGAGTCGCTTCGACGGCGGCGAGGATGGTCTCGCCGACGCCTCGCTCGATCGCTCGATCGAAGACCGGAGCGATCGCTTCGGCGGCTGCGGTGAAATCGTGCCACGTCGTGTCGTCGAACGACGCGCCCGGGTGCACGTTGCCGGCCTTCGGTGCCATCACCTCGAGGCGGCAAGCGCGCTCGGCGTCTCGTCCGATCGACATGACGCCGTTACCGCGCCGCGACGCGATCGAGGACGAAATCGAGGACTCGTGCGGCGATGTCCTCTTCCGTGACTTCTGCAAGCATGCGCCAGCCGGGAACGGCGTTGACCTCGAGAACGAGCCAGCGCCCGTCGGCTGCACGCACGAGATCGACCCCGGCGATTTCTGCGCCCACGAGAGTCGCGGCCTTCACGGCGAGGTCGGCGAGATCGTCCGGAAGCTCGATCGCTTCTGCCCTGCCGCCGCAGGCGACGTTCGTGATCCACTCGCCACGCGGTGCGACGCGTCGCATCGCGGCGACGACTTCCTCGCCGAGAACGAGTGCGCGAATGTCCTCTCCTTCGTGCGCGACAAACTCCTGAGCGTACGCGACGCGGCGTTCGTCGGCGAGCTTCGCGAGCTCGGAGCGAAAGCCGTCGATCGTCGTACAGCGGACGATTCCCCGCCCTTCCGAGCCGAAGATCGGTTTGAGAACGACGTCCTCTCCGAGCGTGTCGAAGATCGCACGGGCGTCTGCCACGCGTTCCGCAACGATGGTGCGCGGAACTTCGAGGCCGCTGGCGGCGAGGCGTGAAAGTGACTGCAGTTTGTCGATCGCGGTCTCGAGCGCGTACGGGGTGTTCACGACTCGCGTACCGGCACGGACGAGCGTGTGCAGCGCGTCCATGCGAAAGACGATCTGCTCGAGGGAGCCTTCGGGCATCGTGCGAACGAGAACCGCGTCGGCGTTCGCGAGGTCGAAACCGCCCGCGAGCACTCGCGCCGTGCCCGAGACCACCGCCGAGAGATCGCGAAAGCTCACGAGCTCGATCGCGATGCCGAGCTCGTCTCCGGCGCGGAGGAGATCTCCGACGTGCCAACCGAGGCCCGAAGAGATAACGGCGATCTTTGCGTGGCTGCTCACGAGATGGTCCTCAAGCGAAAAAGGACCGCTCGAGCAGAGTCGGCTCGACAGAGCCGAAGGTCTGCGTCCATCCGGTGTCGACGTTGTGGAACGTCACCTGAGCCGGGCTGAAGAGGTGTGGATCGATCTTGTAGAAGTCGTAGTCGTAGCGCTTGAAGATCTCGGCGAACGGTGCGCCGTGATCCGGCGAGACGCTCGAAGGCGTCTTTGCGCCGAGCTCGGCGATCGAATCGTCGTCGCCCGTCACCCAGAGGACGACACGTGATCCGTAAAGGACGGAGTCGTTCGTTCGTCCAAGCGCGGCGAGGTCGTCGGCAGCCGGTGGGGGAAGTGGCGCGGAGCCGAATCCCGATCGTACGCGGGAGAGATCGAAGCTGATCTCGTGAAGCTTGTGGAGAGACGTCTCGACGCTACGGGCGACGACCTGGAGCCCGCCTGCGACGCTCGCTGTCGGGGCGACGACGACCGTGATCGCGCTCGCCTCGACAGCGGTCTTCTCAGCGAGGTGCTCGAAGACGGCCGAGGTCGGCGTCTTGCGTGTCTCGAGTGATCCGACGGCGTGCTCCGCGTGCTCGGTGTAGCCGATGTCCTCGAAGAGTGGCTCCTTTCCGTATGCGGCGCGCATCGGCCCGGAGCCCATCGCGAAGTAGTCGCCGACAGAAACTTGCCAGCCCGCGTACTGCGAGGCCATGCACGCCGCGATCGGATGGTCGGTGTGGACGACGACCGAAGGGCACGGCGTTCCCGCGACCTCATCCGGCACGAGCGAGACGCTCGCGAGATCGGCGAGGGTCACACGAGCGAGGAAGAGCCCGGCGTCGAGCCCCCCGGGGGCGTTGATCCCGCAGTCGATGACGCGTCCGCCGCCTTCGACGCGTCCGACGGCGATCCGAGCTCCGGCCGTCACGCGAGAGTCCTGTCCGGCTTCGAGTGTCCGCTCGACGAATTCCGTGGTGCGGGAGTTCAGCTGTCCTTGGGGCATGCGTCTCGGGCGAGAGGAGTTTCTGCGGCGTCGACTTCATCTATACACCAGCCGGTGCGGTCTTGGGGCCTTTTCTTTTCGTGCCTTCTTCGTCCGTTCTCCGCTATCATGTCTGGCTCCCAGATTCCGATAGTCTCTGGTCTTCTGTCTCGCAAGCGAGGAACTCATGTCTCCGTTTGTCGTTCTCGCCCTTGGCGTCGCTTTCGTGATCGCCGCGATCGCGGTGTTCAAGATGCACCCGTTCATGGCGCTGATCATCGCCGCGGTCTTGGTCGGCGTTCTCTCTCCCAAGCCTCTGCCGCCTCTTGGAAGCGACCAGAAAAGGCCGAGCGATATCGAGCTGGACGGCGTGACCGTCACGATGGTCCGCGACGAGGACCCGGAGACGAACGAGTTCGAGTCGAGTCGCGACGAGCTCTTATTCACGAGTCAATTCGGGATCACGGGGAGCTACGACAAGACGGCTGGCGTACTGAAGCTGACGGGTAAGTCGAGTCTCTCGAACTACCAGATGGCGCTTCGGACGATCGTCTTCCGCCGGTCGGATTCCGGTGTGACGCTCGCGGAGGGCGAGAAGGACAAGAAGCTCAATCGCGCTGTCTCGTATCAGGTCGCGGGCGATCTCGCGACGGCGTTTCCTCAGGCGTCGAGCTTCTCGGTGGGAGAGTCGAAGGGCGGCGAGCTCCTCGTCGACTCGAGCGTTCGGATCGCTGACCTCCAGGGATCGCGTTGGGGGCAGATTCGCCGCGCTTTCGAGCACTCGGCGTTCAACCTCGGCAAGCTCGTCGGCAGTATCGGCATCGTCATCGCGATCGCCGCGATCATCGGTCAGTGCCTCATGGAGAGTGGGGCCGCGGACAAGATCGTCCGTCGCCTCCTCGGTGTGATCGGCGAGAAGCGCGCGAACTACGCGCTTCTCGGAAGCGGCTACGTCCTGTCGATCCCGGTCTTCTTCGATACCGTGTTCTTCTTGCTCGTGCCGCTCGCGCGAGCGATGAAGCTCCGAACGGGCAAGAACTACGTCGCCTACGTCCTCGCGATCTGCGCGGGTGGCGCCGTGACGCACTCGCTCGTCCCGCCGACGCCGGGACCGCTCTACATGGCCGCCGTGCTCGACATCGACCTCGGTCAGGCGATCGTCGGAGGGTTTCTTCTCGGGCTGCCCGTGGCGTTCTTCGGAGGGATCATCCTTCCGAAGATGCTCAATCGCTTCTATGACATCCCGATGCGGGAGACTCCGGGAACGTCGATGGAGGACCTCGAGGCGATCGTCCAACGCGATGAGAAAGAGCTCCCGGGCTTCCTCGTCTCGATCGCGCCCGTCGCGCTTCCCGTTCTCATGATCATGACCTTCAGCATCACGAAGGCGATCCTCGGCGACAATCCGGATCCCTCGTTGATGTGGCTCTGGACGTGACCGCCTTCTTCGGCGACAAGAACTTCGCGATGATCCTCGCGGGTCTGATCGCGATGTGGGTCCTCAAGAAGCAGAAGGGCTATTCCTTCAGCCAGCTGACGAAAGCGATCGAGCCGGCGCTCATGGCAGCGGGAGTGATTATCTTGATCACCGCGGCGGGTGGCTCCTTCGGCGGCATGATCCGCAACACGGGAATCGCGGAAGCGATCTCGAAATGGGACGCGCTCAAGCCCGGCGCCGATTCGACGAACGTCGGTATGATGCTGATTCTCGTCGCATTCGGCATCGCGTCGATCATGAAGGTCGCGCAGGGTTCCGGGACGGTCGCGATGACGACGACGGCGCCCATCATGGTCGTTCTGATATCCGCCGTGGAAGCGGCGGGAGGAGAGCTGCCGTATCACCCGATTTACATCTTCGCGGCGATCGCTTACGGCTCGATGGTCATCTCGTGGATGAACGACAGCGGCTTCTGGGTTGTCTCTCGAATGAGCGGATTCAATCAGTCCGAGGCTCTCAAGACGTGGACGCTGACACTCGCCGTCATGGGAGTCATCGGGCTGGCCGAGATTCTGATCCTGAGCCGCATTTTGCCGTTCAATTGACCCTGAACGGTCCGATAAGCGCGGGCAAAAAAAGCGGAGAAAAGACGAGACGACAATCTGGTCGATAGCTGAAGCACTGCACTGGAGGTACCGCAGACGATGACCGATCGCTTCAAGACCGTTTTGTTGTTCGGGGCTCCCGGGGCCGGGAAGGGCACCCAGGGGAAGATCCTCGGCGCGATTCCCGGCTTTTACCATCTCTCTTGTGGCGACGTGTTTCGCACGATCGACATCAACTCGGACATCGGAAAGGTGTTCTTCGAGTACTCCGCGCACGGCGAGCTCGTTCCGGACGACGTGGCGATCGGATTCTGGCGTCAGAGCATGCAGGCGTACAAGACCCTCTCGCTCTACAAGCCTTGGGACGATCTTCTCGTCCTCGACGGCATTCCGCGAAACGTCCAGCAGGTCAAGATCCTCGAACGAGATATCGAAGTCCTCCAGATCATCCACCTCGTCTGCGGTGATAAGGAGAAGATGGTCGAGCGTCTGCGTCGGCGCGCGCTCAAGGAGAACCGTGCCGACGACGCGAAGGAGTCGACCATCCTTCATCGTTGGGAGGTCTACGAGCAAGAGACCCAGCCCGTCCTCGAGCACTACCCGTCGGACATCATCGCGGAGGTCAACGCGACGCAGAGTCCGGCTCAGGTGCTCAGCGACATCCTCCAGGTCGTCGTGCCCGTTCAGAACGCGCACTTCCAAAAAGAGGAAGTCTGAGCAGCGATTCGTTCGACGGGTGCTTCGCTCAGGGAACTCGGTAGAGGATCTCGCCGCGTCCCGTCGTCGTCAGGTCGCCGCTGAACGATCGGAACAGCGCGGCGTCGAACGCTTCGGCGTGCGCTAACGGTAGGCCGAGCGCGTCGAGGCGTCGCCACAGGAGTCTGAGGAAGACGGCCCGCGTGATTCCGTCCTCGCGGAAGCTCGTGAGAGGCTCGGGCTTCGCCGCGAGAGCGACGATGGTCCCGCGTTTCATGCCGAGACCCGCACGCTCCAGGTCGCCCGAGGCGGCGACGACGGTCCCCGCAAGCATGTGAAGCGCGGCGTCGCGACCGACCTCTTCCCCGACCCAGATCAGACCTCGGCGCATCTTGAAGCCCGCACGGCTCCCCGCGCTCGACGCGACGACGATTTCACCACCGTTCATGCCTCGTGAGGCGCCCGGAGCGGGGCCGCCGAGCTCGTCGCCCGCTCGCCCCTCGATACGTAGCAATCCGCCGCGCATGCCGGCCCCGGCACGATCGCCTGCGTCTCCGTGAACCTCGATCTCGCCGCCCGTCATTTCGTGTCCGACGAGATCTCCCCCGGGTCCGTCGATGACGAGCTTCGACTCCGCCATGGCCCGTCCGAGTCCCGAGTACGAGGCCGCACCCTCGACGCGCAGCTGAGGCGAGGGGCTCGAAGGCGACTCGGTGACGTCGTAGACCTCGCCGATCTCGTAGTCGGTCGACCCGCAGCGGATCTTCGTCGCGCAGACGTCGACCAGCGCCTTCGCGCAGAGCGTGTCGGGGCGCAGGACCGAACCGTCGATGACTCCTGCCGGGATCTCGCCTTGAAACGCGAGCGCGTACGTTTTCACGCGAGCACCTCCCGCAGACGAAAGTGGAACTTTCCGAGGTTGCCGCCGTAGTTGCCCGCACCGATCGCGACGACGCCTTCGCCCGCGGCTTCGCGGATCGCGCAGGCCATCGACTCGGCCACGGTATTCTCGTCCAAGCCGTTGATGACGATTTCGTAGGCCGCCTTGGCATCCTCGTGAAGTTCCGTTTCGACGCGACCCCGGAGACTCGGGCAGAAGCCGTGGTTCGTCGACGCGCGGAGGGCCGAGTATCGAGAGCCGACCTTGCTGCCACTGCGGACGACGCCGCCGGGGAACGGCGTGATCACTCCCGGCATGTCGGCGAGGGCGTCGACGACGCGTCGTGCGGAGGCAAGGGCGATCTCGAGGCTCGTCGCTTGGAGGATGATGTTCCCACCCGCGATGCCACGTTCGACACCGATCGTGTCCTCGACGAGAAACTCGCCGTCCATCACGGGGACGCGCCAAAAGCGCCGCCCGGCGATGACCTTGCTCTTTTGAAAGCCGTCACCAAAGTAGCGGACGTGCTTTCCGAGCGGGATGCGCGACTCGACGTCGGGGAGACCGTCGTAGACGGCGGACGTCGCGCAAGTCATGAGGCATTGGCCGGTTCGATTGGGAATAGCCCTCGCGAGACCGTCTTCGGAGAAGCCGAAGAAGAGCAGCGACGCGCCGGGGCGACCGTCGGGAGTCTCCGCCGAACTCAGAAACCTCTCTACGCCCCCTTCCGCGTCACACGAGATGATCGAGCTGCCGTAGCCGGTCGACTCACGCGCAGCACACTCGGCCCAATGCTCGCCGTGTGCCGTGACGATGAGCCGCGAGTAGCGCATGCGAAAGGCTTCGGCAAAGGTGTCCTCGATGAAGGTCTCACCGATCTTCACGTATCACCTCCTGCGCTCGCGCGCGTCTTGGCTGGGAGCGTCGCGAGCTCGCCGTCGGAAAGTCCGATCTGTGCTGCCGAGAACGAGCCGTATCGGGAGAACCAGTCGCGGAAAGCGGCCTCGGCGCGTACGTCGTGGTCGAGCTCGAGGCGGAAGCTCTCGCCGCTCGACTCGGAGGCGAACTCGCCGTTCTCGATCGCGATCTGTCCACCGTGAATGACGGCGATGGGCCATCGAAACATCGCCTCGCGATCGTCCGAGTCGTCGTAGATCGTCACGTCGCCACGCGCGCCCGGTCCGAGGTGCCCGCGGTCCGTGAGCCCGAGGCTTCGCGCTGGTCCGGCTCGCGTGATGATCGCGATGTCGCTGAGCGTGTACTCTCGCGAGAGGTCTTTGAGTCGCGTCGCGTCGACGCCGCTCGCGTTCGCGCGCTCGATCGCTTCGCGCCGGACTCCCTCGTCCATGAGCTGTGCGATCAACGCGGGGTAGGTGATGAATGACCCGCCGTTCGGATGATCCGTCGAGAGCGACAGTCGCCACGGATCCTCGCACAGAAGGAAGAGCTCGAGCCCGATCGCCCACTGAAGCGCGTGGAGGTGGGAGAGGGGCCGGTACTCGATCGGCACGACGCCGCAACCGGCCTCGAGCTCGGTGTCGAGGTTGACCCAAGGCTTGCCGGTGAGCTGCCAGAGCCGATACTCGAGCTCCTCGTCGGCGCTGATCGTCAGCGCCTCACCGAACATGACCTGACCGACGTCGGCCGTGATCTCGGGGTGAGCATGAAAGTGCTCGACGAAGTCGGCCGCGGCGCTCGTGAATCCGCCGCCGTCGTCTTCGCCGTAGGAGTGGAACTGCACGTGCGTCAGGTGGTGGCGGCGCCCGTCGAATCCGCGGGAAGTCTCCAGTGTCGTCGAGATGTTGCCGGGCATGCCGAGCCGGCTGCAGTGAACGTGAAGCGCGTGAGGGAGACCGTGCGTGTCGGTCACGTCGGCGAGAAACTCGAGCACGTCGCGCGGCGAGACGCCGAAGCCGTCGATCTTGTCGCCGTGTCCGTCGATGCCCTTCGCGTGACGTTTCCAGTGCGCGACGCCGCCCGCGTTGACGGCCTTGATGCCGAACGCGCCCGTTCGGCGAAGCAGCCAAGCCGCTGCGTGCGTCGCGAGCTCTCGTTCCCCTCGCGAGAGCAGGTCGAGCAGGAACTCGTTGTTCGCTAAGAGCAGGAGAAAGCCGCAGTCGACGTTCGGCGTGTCCGCGAGCTCGAGATGGCCGTGTCTCGATCCCGCGGGAGCGATCGCAGCGTCGATCGCGGTCGTGTAGCCGAGCGCGCTGTAGCGGAGGCCGGTCGTCGTCGGCGAGGGGACGAGCGGGAACTCACGCAGGCGACCGGCGCGATCCGGCTCCGTGATTCGCGTCGTGCGCGTCAGGCGCCGAGCGCGATTGACCGCGGGGCCCGCGATATGACAGTGGATATCGACACCGCCCGGAAGGACGACACGGCCGCTCGCGTCGATCGTGCGGTCGGCAGCGAAACCGCCGTCGGGCGCGTCGACGATGATTCCGTCGTCGATGAAGAGGTCGCGAACCTCGCCGTCGACGCCGTTCGCGGGATCGTAGATTCGTCCGCCGCGGATGCGAATCTTCATCGCGCAGCCTCCACGCTTCGAAGCTCACGAAGAGCTCGGGCGGCAGGATCCTCGCAGCCGGCGAAATCACGTCCGCAGAGGGTCAGGAAGACTCCATCGCCCCGAACGACGGTCGCGTTCGTGCGAGGGTCGAGTCCGGACGAGACGAGCTCGAGATGGCTCGCGTTCGGCGGGACATCGAGATCCGCCGCTCCGATCGTGTAGACGAGATCCGCGAACTCGAGACCGAGGCCTGGCGTATCGGGAGCCTCGACCCAGCTCATGACCTCTCGCACGCCGCGTAGGTTGCCGGTCTTGCCGAGAGCGGAGACGGTCATCAAGCGCTCATCCCGCATCGTTGCAGCCCACGCGAACAGCGAGTCGCGGACGGCCGCGTCGGCAAAGGCCCCGTCGCCGACGAAGACTTGGACGTGCCGCGCAGAACGAATCGCCGCGAGGAGCCGTTCCGACTCGCCACTCGAGGGGCCGAGGCGCGCGTCGACGATCAGGTCGACGTTCGTCCGGTCGCTCGTGATCTCGATCACCTCATCGACCTGGGCGGCGGTCGCATTCGTCGCAAGTCGCTCAACGCTATCGACGACGATGACCTGGCGCGGTGATCCGGTTCGCAGCGCGGGGTCGCGCGAGTAGCGTTCGAGGTGGCGCGGGTGGGTCGTCTCGGGATCGCACTCCCAGAAGATGACGACGTCAGCGGAGCTTCGAATCTCGCCGAGCGTTGCGGTGATCTCCGGCGCGTCGAGTCCGAGTCGGTCCGTGTCATCCGCGAGCTGCTCCGTCGAGACGATCGGAAGCGATCGCTGACTCGCGAAGCGGGCGGCCTCTCGTGCCGCTTCCAGCGACACGTCGGGCCCGAGCACGACGAGCGGGGCGCGAGCATCTGAGAGGCGCGCGAGGATCTCTGTCGCCGAGACCACCGCACCATCGAGCCGAAACTCGCCGCGGACATCGCCGAGATTCGCCAGCTGCTCTTTTCCGCGTTCGCACGCGTTGACACTTTCCGTCACGCGGCCGTTCATGACGGCGAGCGTGATGTCGTCGCACAGGCAGGAGCACGCCGGGCAGACCGCTCCTTCCACTTGACCCGTGAAAGCTTCGACGTCTTCTCGTTCCACGCGGCCGAGAATAACCGATCGCGCCAGGCGAGGCGAGAGGTCACGACACGAGGGAGGGCACGAGAAGATGGGCCTGCTGGAGGCGACTCTTGACATCGCTCTCGGATCGACCGTGCGTCAAGAGTGTCAGGATCGGGTCTCCTGCCGAGAGCTGGGTCTCGGGTGCCGGGAGGTCCGCGACGAGAGCGCCGAAGCCATTCGCGAGTTTCTGGAATTTGGGGGGGAGACCCGAAAACGGCCCAGCGCGATGGGTGTAGAGCACCAGCTTCCCCCAGGTCTCTTTCGCGTCGGGTATCTCCGTCTTCGAGTCGAGCACGAGCGCCAGTGCCGAGAGCTCCCGCGAGCGTTCGAGGATTTCGACGGACGCGGTGTAACGTGGATTGACGTCGACGACGTAGACGCGTTCGTCGTCGAGGATGAAATCGATTCCGAAGAGCCCCTCGAGCTCGAGGGCCCGAGCCAGTGCCTCGCCGGCGCATCGAACCTGGTCGATCGCGACGCTCGCAAGCTCGACGTGGCCGATACTTCCACAGTAGCCGAATGGGGGCACGCCGGCAGATCCCTCGCCGACGAGTTGGCGGCTGACACCGACGAGCGTGTCGGGAGCGAGAAAGACCGCGGAGTAGCTCGGGCCTTGAATGAGCTCTTGAAAGTAGTAGCGCGAGCTCAGGGGCTCCGAGTCGGCGTGCCGCACTCCGATGCCACCGCTTCCGCCGATCGGCTTCGAGAGCCACCTGCCGTCTTCCGGGGGAGTGCCTGCTGGCCGGACCGGTGCGAACTCGAGTCCCGCGTTCGAGAGGATGGTCGTGACGCGGAGCGGGTCACTCGCGTGGCTCATGGCGATCGCCGAGGAGCCGATGATCGGACGGTCGCTCTCGAGCCTCGCGACGACGTCCGGTCGCCCGTCGAAGCCGCCGGCGAAGACGATCGGGATCGACTCGTCGTCGGGAAGCTCTCGACGGATGGTGTCGACGTCGTCCAGGTCGTCGATGCGTCGCGTCGGCGCGACTTGTCGTAAGTCCGTGTCTCCAAAGAGGTCGATCGCGAGCGGGCGGCGACCGGCCCGAAGGCAAGACTCGGCGAGGGCACGCGCACTCGCGCCGAGGGCGACGATGTCGACAGCGTCGTCTGAAGGGCTCTCCGCGCGCGTGGGATTAAGAATTGCCATGTTCTGTCGGTATTTGGTATACCTCGTGATCCATTCTAGCCCGAATTCTTCACCAGGAGGCTGGTGGACCTTCGGGCGGATGTTGGAATTCTTTCGAACGTAGCAGAGGGCCGTTTGTCGAGGGCGTCGTTCGCCTGTTTGAGCGCGTGCCTCAGGCTTCCTCAAGGCAATACGCATTTTGCGCTTAGGAGTATGTGATGTCGTTTTTCGTAGGCGAAGCGCTCGTCGGTGAAGGTAATGAGGTTTCCCACATCGATCTGATGATCGGCCCCAAGGACGGTGCCGTCGGTACGGCGTTCGCGAACGCTCTCGCGACGCAGGCCGCTGGTCACTCGAACCTCCTCGCGGTCCTGACGCCGAACGTCGCCGTCAAGCCCGCCACCGTCATGATCACGAAGGTCACGATCAAGGGCGCGAAGCAGGCCGTCCAGATGTTCGGCCCGGCGCAGTACGCGGTCGCCAAGGCCGTCGCCGACTCGGTCGCCGAGGGCGTCATTCCCAAGGACAAGGCCGAAGATTACGTCATCGTTTGCGGCGTCTTCATCCACTGGGAAGCCGACGACGATGCCAAGATCCGCGAGTACAACTACGAAGCCACGAAGCAGGCGATCTTCAACGCGATGAGCTCGAAGCCTTCCGCCGACGAGATGATTGCTGCGAAGGACACCGCGCAGCACCCCTTCTCTGGGCAGTAAGACGCTCTGGTGTGTAAGTAGGGCGGAGGTCGTGGCGAGTGCGTAACACGATCCCGCCGAATGCTCCTGAGCGGGTGAGACGACCACGCGTCGTCACGCTCCTCCGCTCAGGAGCATTTTCTTTTTCCCGGGCGCCGTTTCTCTTGGAGTCAAAGCATGTCGAAGCGAAAGATCCTCCTCCAACTCGATACCGACGAGCGGCCGAGCTCCTTCGATGCGGTCGTCGCTGTCGATTCGGGCGTCGACGTGCTGCTGCCGTACGGCGGCATCACTCCGGACAACGTGCGCGATCTTGTCTACGGAGCCATCTTCACGCGCGGCCCGGAGGATCTGAAGAGCACGGCGATCTTTGTCGGCGGTTCGGACGTCGGCCGCGGCGAAGAGCTCCTCTCGGTGATCCGAAAGACGTTCTTCGGTCCGCTCCAAGTCTCGTCGATGCTCGACTGCAACGGGGCCAACACGACGGCTGCCGCTGCAGTCATCGCCGCGACGAAGCACTTCGATTCGGGAGACAGCAAGCTCGAAGGCGTGCCGGCGGTCGTGCTCGGCTCGACCGGGCCCGTCGGGCGTCGCGTCGTTCACCTCCTCGCGCGTTGCGGAGCGAAGGTGACGGCTGCCTCCCGTAAGCTCGATCGTTCGCGGTCGGTTGCTGATGACGTCAATGGGGCGGTTTCGCCGTCGACGCCTGTCGCGGCCGTCGCTGCGTCCAGTAGCGATGCGACCGCCGCTGCCGTTCGTGGTCAACAGCTCGTCGTTGCCGCGGGCGGTGCAGGCGTCTGCCTCCTTTCTCGGGAGGTTTGCGCCGGTGCGGGCGATCTGCGCGTCGCCATCGACCTCAACGCTGTCCCGCCCGAGGGCATCGAAGGCGTCAAGAGTGGCGATAAGGCGAAGGATCGCGACGGACATGTCGCGTACGGTGCGATCGGCGTCGGCGGGATCAAGATGAAGATCCACAAGGCGGCGATCGCGGACCTCTTCGAGGCGAATGATCGTGTGCTCGACGCCGAAGAGGTCTTCGATATCGGTCTTTCGATCTGAGCCAAATTCCGCGAATGAGGGGGATCGCGAGCGAAATCTCGAAGACCTCTCGGTTTCTTCCTGTTCGGCCTCGAACACCGGCTGCCCCGCTTGCGCATGCCTGGCAGCAAGGTACTCTCCCTCGAGCGCTCCTCGTGAGGTGATTCGGCAGTAGTCACAGGGGGAGCACCGGAACGCGTGGCGTCGCCACGTGTTCTCAGACGGGTGACGAGTGGGAAGCGACGAATCGCGAGATGCCGTTTCAGGGAAGTCTGAACAGCCTGACGCTACCGGACCTGATCTCCCTGGTCAGTGGGTTGCGAAAAACGGGCACCCTGAGTCTCGTCAGCTCCGTCGAAGAGCGCGGGATCGTGTTCTACGAGGGCAACGTCGTCTACGGGACGACCCGAGACTTCGAACGTCGCCTCGGGGCCTTCCTCGTGCGTTCAGGCGCCATCGATTATCTCGACCTCGAGTGCGCAGCCGAGGACGCGAGCTCGTCGGACGAGCCGTTTTTCGGTGCTCGACTTCTCGACACCGGGAAGATCGACGAGCAGCAGCTCCGCGAAGCGGTGCGGGCCCAGGTGCTCGACGTGATGAAGGAGGTGCTCGGCTGGCAGGACGGTGTCTTCTTCTTCGACGACGCCGTCGGAGCGTTCACGATTCCCGAGCACGGCTCGATCTCGAGCCAGCAGATCATTCTCGAGGCCGCACGTTTCCGTGACGAGGATCTCTTCGCGACGGAGATGTTCCCGGATCGAAGCACCGTGCTCGTGCAGGACCCGGAGGTCGAGATCGAGGATCGAGGCGCGGATCTCGATCATGTTCTCGCCCTGCTCGACGGCAACGAGAGCGTCGGCGACGTGATCATGCGTTCGCAGCTCGGCCCGAAGAAGACCGCGGTCGTGCTCAAGGGGCTGCTCGAATCGGGCGGCGTCATCGAGCATCCCGACGCGACGGGGAAGGACAGGTCGAAGAAGATCGAGGACGCGGTCGGATGCCCGACGGCTCCGCATGTCCCGGGAAGCCTCTTCTTCCAGCTCTCGCAAGACGAGCTCCCGCGCGAGGTTCTCTCGGATCTCTTGCGTCATGAGCCTCTTCTCGCGGCGAAGGTTCTCAAGGCGCTCACCGTTGCCAACGCAGAGATTCGTCGCGATCAGATGAGCCTCGATCTTCTCGTCGAGTCTCTCGGTGAGTTCCAGCTGCGAAGCCTGCTGCTCCCCGAGGCGATTCGAGGCCTCAACTACCCGACGCACACTTGTTTCTGGGACGAGCTCTGGGACCATTCGCGCGTCTGCGCGAGCGTCTGTGAGTTCGTCGCCGAGCAGGTGAACTACGCGTTTCCGGGTGAGGCTTACGTCGCCGGATTGCTCCACAACCTCGGCGCGTTCCTGCTTCTCGATCAGGACCCCCAGGCGTACCGCAAGGCGGTCGACAAATCGATCGAGCTCAACCGTGACCTCGAAGAGATCGAGGAGGAAATCTTCGGAGTCAACCACACGCAGCTCGGTGCGCGCTGTGCCGAGAAGTGGAACTTCCCGAGGCTTCTTCTTCAATCGATGCGAGACCACCACAAGGTCGAGGCGACGGTCGACAATCCGCTCCTCCACATCGTCTCGGTCGCGAACGGTCTCGCGCAGGCGAGCGGTTATCGAGTCGGTTTCCAGCCGACGCTCGGCGTGCAGTTCGAGGACTCGCTCAAGCGCCTCATGGTGAATCGCCAGCAGGCGGCGATTCTTTACGCTCACGTCATGCGCATCACGGGCCGCAAGCCCGAAGACGTCGCCGTCACGGCGTAGCGTTCAGCTCGAGCTCGGGCAGCAGTCTCGTCAGCGCGAACGCACAGGCGGCCGCAGAAGCCGGTTCGCCGACGACATCCGACAGCGAGACGACGCGTTCGAAAGACCTCCCGGCGCAGCGTTGAGCGAGAAACTCGCCCGAGCCCGAGACGATCGCGAGCTTCCCGTCGAGCGAGCGAGCCGCCGCCACACCAACCAAAGAGGAAACGAACAGCCCCCTCCCACC
>CAYZGY010000034.1:0-5349 GCA_964478085.1 uncultured Planctomycetia bacterium | reverse complement strand
GGGGCCCGGGCGCGCGCGCGCGCCGCCGAGCCGGGTGCGCGCGTGTCTCGGACGAGCCCGCTGACAGCCGACGTGATCTGGAGCGCGATCTCGAATGCGTCCGACTCGGTGAGGTCGGGCGGATCGAGACAGATCGCTCGCGCGAGCCGGTCCTTTGCGTGCTCGGGAGTCGCGGGGCGTCCGTCCGCCGTGTCGTGATCGTCGGGGGCGGGCGAAAGATCGCCACGAACGAGAAAGGCATCGAGCGTCGTCGCGAACAGCTCCGCCGCGAGCGGCACGACGTCAGCGCCGAGGGCGACAGCTTGGAGGACGCTCGAGAGCGGAGTTCGGCGGACTCCGCGATAGACGAGCTCGCCGCTCGTGAGGCGGGACGTGTCGTCGAGCCCGATCGGGATGGCCTCGCCCGAGCGGAAGGCGACGACGTCGGTCGTCGTCGAGCCGATATCGACGAGGAGTCCTTCGTCATCCGGATGCGAGCGCGCGACGTGTGTCGCGAGCGCGAGCCAATTTGCGGCGGCGCAGGCCTTCGGGTCGGCTCTCGCCTCGTCGATCGAGACGAACCGCGCTTCGGTGGTCCAGACGCGAGCCTTGTTCTCGCCGAATCGCGCGCCTCCTGCCGCTTCGACAGCGTCGAGAATCCGTCGGACTCCTTCGGACCTCGTCTCGAAGCAGTCGCAAAGCTCGCCGGTCATCGTTACGCCGAGATGGGTGGACTCGTCGAAGCGATCGATCACCTCGCTGAGAGTTCGCGAAAGTCGATCCGGATCTTTCCAGAGAGCGAAGGGGAAGCTCTCCGCGCGCCTCGCGCTGTCCGCAGCCTTGATGTTCGCGCCGCCGATGTCGAGTGCGAGGACGTTCAAGCGTTCGTCTCCGAGAGAGGTCGTTCGCAGAAGTTTCCGTGAGTGTCGAACTCTATGCGAACGTCTCTGCGAAATCGAGGGCTCGAGAGGGGTGAAGCGTCGAAAGTGTCGAGAAGAACGCGGGCCAGATTGTCCTCCGCGAGTCTACGAAGACCGCAGTACGAAGTTGTCAGGCGTGGATTGATCTCGACGACCTCATCGCGAGCGTTCGCATCGTCCGAGCTCACGAGGAGGAGGTCGACGCCGACGAATCCTCGAGGGTCGGGGAGAGTAGCGATGGCGGCGAGCGCGAGGCGGCGAGCTCGACGGTCGAGATCGTCGTCGATAGAGTCACCGGCTGGCACGTGCCCGCCGAGGTAGGAAAATGTGCCGTCGTTCGAGAGTGTCTGAGCGCAGGCCGGAAGGGCGATCGCCTCGGTGCGACTTCGACAGGCGACGAGGACGCTCACGGCCGTTCCCCGGCGAAGAGGCGAGGCGATCAACTCTACGGCAGACGGGGTCATCGTCTCGCCGGCCGAGAGCGTCGAGATCGCGAATGACCCAGCGCCCCGTCTCGGCTTCAGGACGACGTCCTCGCGGAAGGCGGACTCCGACTCGACATCCCAGGCAGGCAGACACGGCACATCCGCAGCGTCGAGGTGTCTCGCGAGACGGAGCTTGTCGCTCGCGAGAGCGATCGTCTCGAGGCCGCAGCCGAGAGCTCGAACTCCGCGGATCCTCCAATCGCGCGTGAGGCGCTCGAGCGTATTGTCGATCTCCGGAGCGATGATCAGGGAGAGGTCGGCGTCCGGGGGCTGGTTCGCGGGAGGCGTCAGGGGCTCGACGTCCTCCAGCGCGTCGAGATCTTCGACGATCGCTTCGAGCATCGCCCGACCTTCCCGCCGCAAGGAGTCGTCGAGATCGGTCTCGGCGATTCCTCCGGCGCTCACGTGCTCGTAGACGAAGACCTTTTGCCGCATCGCGAGTCTCATCCCTTCGGCGTGCATGAATAGACAATTCGGCGAGCCCCGACAAGAGCTCTTTTCGTCGCGAGCGATCTCGACTATCTTCTTCCGCGTGAAACCGAGCGAATCCTACCGCAACGCGCTCGAGCGGTTCTCGTCGATGGGACTTCGAGGAAATCCGTTCCGGGTCCTTCCGGTCGAGCAGACCGCCGGGTTCTACGCGCCGATCGACGCGGGCTCGCGCGTCACGCCCGAGACGATCGCGGAGAGCTCGTCGACCTTCGTCCAGATCGTCGGCCAGATGGGATTCGGGAAATCAGCGCTGCTCGCGGCGGTGCAATCGCACGTCGAGGAGGCCGGTTCGCTTTGTGATCGGCGTTACCTCGCCATCGATCACGACGGCACTTTCGAGGAGCCGATCGAGGAGGTCGAGGTCTTCTTCCTCGACGAGGCGCAGCGCCTCCACCGCAAGGGGCGGCGGGCTGCGCGGCTCTGGCGGGACGCCGAGAGCGGCCGACGTCTGATCGTCACGACACACGAGGATCTTCGCAAGTCGATGGGCGACGATGCGCTCACGGTCGAGCTCCCCAGGGCCGACGCGAAGCTCATCGAGGAGGTCTTCCGACGACGCATCGCGTTCTCGGGAGGCGATCCCGACGCGATCACCTTGACACCTCAGGCGGCACGTTGGCTGGCGACTCGATCGAAGGGAGCACTGCGTTGGGTGGAGAAAGTGCTCTACGAGGTCTTCCAGGGCGTCGAGGTAGCAAAGAAGATCGAGATCGACGAGAAGCTGCTCAGGAAGTTGCCGCAGAAGTAGACCTTCGGCTCTACAGCGTGATCTCGCGTGGCGTCACGTAGAACACCTTCTCGATCTTCGGGTCTCGCTTCCATGCGAGGTCGAGGCGCGCCTCGACGGACCAGATGACGTTGATGTAGTGCCCAGCGTAGCTGATCGGGCTCGAGGGAAGCTTCGCCTCGAACTCGTACTCGCTCTCGCCGATGGGCAACGTACCGGCGAAGAGCGTCGAGAGGACGACGTCCTCGTGATCCTCGTCGCCGCGTCCTTGCGTGTTCCAGCCGAGCCGGAGCAGGACGCCGCGGCAGTCGAACGGCTCGTTCGTGAGGACGCGTACGCGGCCCCGGATCGTTCCCCCCGTCGGGTAGTAGTTCTCGAGGTCGGGATCCCGGCAAGGACCCGGCTCGAGCTCGAGATCGATGTCGGCGTTAGCGGGCATTTCGGTTACCGTCTCGTTGCAGCTCTTCCTTCTCGACGAGGCGCAGCGGCAAGATCTCGAGAAGGAAGTGTTGCGTGTAGTCCGGCCAGTTCGGGACGTCGGTGTGAGTCTCGATGACCCAGACGACGCTGTTTCGGTTCGCCTCGAAGGAATGCATCGCGTCTTCGGGGATGCGAAGCGTGATTTCTCCGGTGACGTCGCGGAAGGAGTCGGCCGCGCCGGCCTCGCAAACGACGAACGTGTCTTCGTGGACGTTGTGGCGGTCCGTGTGAGTGTCGGTCCCTCGGCGATACGTGGCCGACTCCCGACACAGGAGTTTCGCGGTGACCGCGTTGATCTGGACGTTTCCCTTCGACTGCTGCGCGAACGTGATGGTGAACTCCTCGCCGATGTGAAGCGGGTGCCGCGAGATCACCATCTTCGCAGGATGGAGCTTCAGGCGCGCGAGCCCGAGGTGGATGACCTTGCCGATGATGCCGAGCCCTACGACCGCGAAGATCGACAGGACGATCCATGCGATGATCGGACTGTCAACGTCGTTCGAGTTCAGGACGGCCGCGATTCCGCCGAACGTGAAGCCGTTCCAGATGATCGCGAACGCGAGCATGCAGCCGAAGCTCGAGCTCGTCGACATGAAGCCGTACGAGCGCGGTGGCTCGCGCAGCGGGACGTCGCGGTCCTGGTAGCGCGTTGCACCGAATTCGGAGGCTGACGATGAACCGTCTCCTCTCATCGCAGCGAGGTTGTCTCCACTCGCGATCGACTTCGCCTCGACGCCGACTCGCTCCGCAAGCTCCGCCGCCAGGGCCTGCTGCCAATTGAGCGGGTAGCCTTCGAGCAGGTAGAGGGGCTTCTTCTCTCCGCATTCGACCTCGATCGCGCGACCGCCGACGAACATCGCCTTCTTCGCCGGCTGACGTCCCGGGTGGATCCCGGTGATCTCCTCGACTCGTCGGCGTCTCGTCCAGCGGAAGGGACCGGCGCGGGAAATGTCGGAGAGGCGATCTCTCGTGAGGATGATCTCTTCGCGTCCGATGATCGCGTAGAGGCCCGCGAAGATAATTCCGAGGCCGATGAGGAGGAAGGGCGTTCCGAAGGCGGGAAAGAGGATCCTGAGCGCGATGTGCTCGTCGGACTGCGCCATGCCCCAAGCCGCCATGCATATCCAGAACGCGGCGAAGCCGCCGAAGGCGAGGCCGAAGACGAGAAGTCCCGCTCCGGCGCAGCCGCCGGCTCGGTTTTTCTCGACCTTCTTGGGGAGCGTGTAGCGGACGCCGTCGAGGGTCTCCTCGACTTGAATCTCGCTCGGTAGCGGAATCGGCCCAGCCATGGTTGGTCCTCTTCTCTTTTTCGTCGGAAGATTCTATCCGATCCTTTGCGACACCGACCAAAAATGTGGCCTTGGATTCTTGCGCAGGCTCCTTGCGCGCGATGTCGGCCCGGTTGAAGATCGGGCACGACCGATGCTTCGAGTCCTCGCGATCACCATCTTGGGCGGATCTCTCCTCGCGTGGGTGCTTCTCGTTCCACACTTTGCCGACCAGCCGCTCGAGGAGGTCTCTCTCGACGGCGGGGCACGGAGTCCGACGGGAGTCGCTGACGAGGCGATTCCGCTTCATGACTTCAAGTTCACGACGAACGAGGACTGCGAGCCGTGTCACCGTGAGATCTTCGAGGAGTGGTTCGAGGATCAACACTCGCAGGCTTGGTTCAACGAGCCACTCCTCGAGCAGAATCCGAAGCTGACCGAGTGCAACAATTGCCACGCGCCGCAGCCGATCCTCGTCGTCGGTATCGAGAAGCTTCCGACGTGGCTTTTGGTCGCGGCTTTCGTCGTCACCGTCTTGCGGCATTTCGTCGGCTGGAGTCCGGCGGAGCGCGCGACGTCGCGATCTCTGCGTCCGCGAAGAGCGAGCCTCCCGGTTCTTGCGATCGCGTTTCTCGTTGTCACCGCAGCGAGTCTCGTGCCGCTCGGGTCGCTCGTCGCTCGTCGCTCGTCGCTCGGGCCGGCGGGGCGGAGTCGTACGTTCGGGCGATGAAGACCGCGGGGTCTCACATTCTCGAGAGCCTTTCGGTCGGCGCTCGCGGTGCACTCTTGATGACCCTCGCTGCGGTCGTCTTCGCTTGGGCGTATCGTGGAGCGGGGCGCGTCTCTCGTCTTCTCGCCGACTCGACCTTGCTCGGGCTCTTGGTGTGGCGGCCCTTCCTGGACGCGTGGGTGGTTCCGGTCGCCGCGAGCTTCCGGTTCCTCGCGATCCCGGCGCTCGTTCTCGCGCCGGTGGCTCATTCTCTGCCTGCGTCGGGGTC
>CAYZGY010000033.1:0-21291 GCA_964478085.1 uncultured Planctomycetia bacterium | reverse complement strand
CCCGAACGACCTCGACGACCTCAGCGAGGTCGCGCAGAGGTGGGCGATCGAGGCTGTCACGGCCGGTAGCCACGCGACGGTCATCCGCTTCGGAGAGTGGCGCGCGGCTGTCGAGGCCTACCTCGCGTGCGTGACGTACGTCGATCACCAGATCGGCCGCCTCCTCGACGCTCTCGATGCGAGCGCTGCAGGGAAGAACACGCTGATCCTGCTCTGGTCCGACCACGGCTGGCACCTCGGCGAAAAGGAGCACTGGGGCAAGTGGACGGGCTGGGAGCGCTCGACTCGTGTTCCGCTCATCATCGTGCCCCCGAAGAGCCTCGCGAAGGAATTCGCCGCACCGGGATCCCGTTGCGACGAGCCCGTCAGCTTGATCGACCTCTACCCGACTCTCGTCGACTTCGGCTCGCTCGACGCGCCGGTAGACCTCGACGGACGATCCCTCGTGCCGCTGCTCGAGAATCCACAACACGAGACGGGACGCAACGTCCTGACGTTTTTCGATCCGGGCAACACCTCGGTGCGCGATCGACGCTATCGCTTCATTCGATACGCCGACGGAAGCGAAGAGCTCTACGATCATCTGACCGATGCGCACGAGCACGACAACCTCGTCGGCCGTTCGGGCTACGCGAAGATTCGTGAGAGGCTCGCCGCGGGGATCCCGAAGACTGTCCAAGAAAACTGACGAATCTGGAAAACCGTCTGACGCGAGGATACTCTCGCAATCGTGACGGGCGAGGCCCGCAGAAATCCACGGCTACGCCTCGTCGCCAAGCGATGAGCGGCCTGAGATCGCAAAAGAAAGGAAGCTTCGACCATGAAGCTGTTTCGAACCACAGCGGGGGCTGTCCTCGAAATCGAACGGGAGGGCTCCGTCGAGAGACTTCTGATCAAGGACCCGAGCTGGGACGAACTCCTGGTTCGAGACGACCTCGCAGAATTCTTGCACAGATCCGCGCCCGAGCTCGATCCGTGTCCGACCGCGCAACCGGATTTACTTCCCCCCGTTCTCTCTCAAGAGGTCTGGGCGGCCGGAGTGACCTACTACCGCAGCCGAGACGCCCGCATGGAGGAATCGCGCGAGAGCGGCGGATCGGACTTCTACGATCGAGTCTATAACGCCGATCGTCCGGAGCTATTCTTCAAGTCGACCGGAGCGCGTGTCGTCGGAGACGGCGACTCCGTTCGAATCCGAGGCGACGCGAGCTGGTCCGTACCGGAACCCGAGTTCACGCTCGTGATTTCGAAGAACGGTCGGATCATCGGATACACCATCGGGAACGACATGAGCTCGCGAGACATCGAGGGAGAGAATCCGCTCTATCTTCCGCAGGCGAAGGTCTACAACGGCAGCTGCGCGATCGGCCCGGGAATCTTCGTGTCCGAGTCCCTGCCACCGCCGGACACCGAGATCGCGATGAAGATCGAGCGACGAGGCGAGACGGTGTTCTCGGGAACGACCGATCTCTCGCAGCTCAAACGAACGCCGCAGGAGCTCGTCGAGTACCTTTATCGCGAGTGCGATTTTCCAAACGGTGCCCTGCTCCTGACGGGAACCGGGATCGTTCCAGGAGACGATTTCACACTCGAGTCGGGAGACGAAATCGGAATCTCGATCGACGGCATCGGAACCCTTCGCAATACGGTGGCGTGACGATGACAGACCTGCAGGAGCCCATGAATCGTCTCTCGACCGCAATCGCATTGTCCGCATTGTCCGCATTGTCCGCATCTGCCGTCGCGCTCTGCGTTGCGATCTGGTCGGACTCGCGCCGTCCTCCGGCGCAGGACGCACCGCGGGTCGACGTGGAACGCGAAGCGCAAGAGCTTCGGGAGCTCGTCGCGTCGCTCGAGGACGAGCTCGAACAGCTGCGTGAGACGTTCGAGCGGGAGAGTCGAGCTCGTTCCACCGGCCTCGACCGTCCCTCTGAGTCGCGCTCCCAGACGATCGAGAACGAGGAAGCGATTCGCAAATTGCGCAAACGAATCCCCGAGCTCGAGGATGCGGTCGAGGCGCGCTCGCTCGAGGTTGTTCGGCTCCTCCTCGAAAGCGGCGCGAACCCCAACCCGAACGTTCCCGAGAGCGACCTTCCCCTCCACAAGGCGAATCAGATCGGCAGCGAGGAGATCGCCCAGCTCCTGCGCGACCACGGCGCGCAGGAGTGAGACTGATTGCATCTACGGCGATACGAACCGTAGGATAGTCCGGCATCGCCAACGACGAGGAGCCCGTTCGCATGCGTTTCCCGACGCTTTCCATCCTGATCCTGACGAGCCATCTCGCCGCCGCGCCGGCCGATCGTGAGCCACCGCCCGTCCCTCTCGCAAAGAAGGACGCGGAGAAGCTCGTTCGATCGCGCTACAAGGCCGACTTCGCCAAGGCTCGTCGCAGCGTCGAGGCCCAGCGCACACTCGCGAAGGAGCTCTTCGATGCAGCCAGGCAAGCGAACGAGTCGGCTGCGGTCCGCTTCGTGCTTCTCCACAAGGCGCGTGATCTGTCCGTCACCGCAGGCGACCTTGCCGGCGCCCTGCGCGCGGTCGAGACGATCAACGCACGCTTTCGAGTCGACGGCCTCGAGCTTCGTCTCGAGACTCTCGCTGCCGCCAAAAAGGCGATCAAGACTCGTGCTGCGTCGGGCTCCTTGGCGGACGCCTACCTCGACCTCAGCCACGACGCGGTCACCGCCGACGAGTACGATCTCGCCGCGAAGGCCGCGAAGTCGGCATCGACGGCTGCCAAGCGTTCTGGAGATCGCACACGCGCGGTCGGTGCCGAACGAGAGCGGAAGCGCGTCAAGACGATCGCTAGCGAATTCAAGAAGCTTCGATCGTCGATCACGAAACTCGCGGAGGATCCTGACGACGGCCCCGCGAATCGCGCCGTCGGGAGATTCGTTTACGCGATCAAGGGACAGCCCCGAGCCGCGCTCGACTACTTGTCGCGAAGCTCGGACGAGCTCTTGGCGCGCATCGTCCGAGGCGAGCGCGATTCGCCGAAGAACGCTAATGACCAGCTCGAGCTCGGCGATGTGATCTGGGACGTCGGGGAACGCGAGAGCGGATTGGCTCAGGACGGCTTTCAGGCGCGCGCCGGCGAATGGTACGCACGCGCGTTCGCACGAACCCCCCTCGTCGACCAAGAACGCATCCGACCGCGCCTCACGGCCGCGCTACCGGATTCGCCCGAGTGGCTCCGCGAAGCCGTCTGCGTCCTGACCTTCGATCGACGCACGGTCTCGAAGTCGGGAAGTACGCCGAGCCTCGTCGATCTCGCCCCGCGCCAGCCGCGCGTGAGAGTCGTCGGGTCGACGCCGTGGAAGGCGCACAAGGGAATCGCGGGCGAGGCGTACCGCTGCGGCGGCAGGGACGACTCGATCATCCTTCCCGACCTGCGCGACCTCCTCGGCGCGAAACCCGCACAGGTCACTGTCGGCCTTTGGGCCCGCTCGGATTGGAAGGCAGGCTTTCACTGCCTCTTCGATCTCGGCAATTGCGGACCGCACAGCCTGACGCTCGCCTCGAGCGGAACGGACTTCCGCTTCCTCTTCAGCGGACAGCACGTCGCGAAAGCGCAGGAAACGGAGCCGAGCTGGCGACACCTCGTAGGCACGTGGGACGGCAAGAAGCTGAGCCTGTTCGTCGACGGGGAGCTCGCCGCCGAAGCCGCCGCGCCCGACCTCGCGTCGAAGGATCCGCTCTTTTCCGAAGAGCCCGCGAGGATCGGGACGCAGGCCAAGGACTACCTGAGAGAGGGCCGGCACTTCCAAGGCCTTGTCGACGAGGTCTTCGTCCTGCCGAGAGCCCTCGACGCCTCGGAGATTCTCCGAACCTACGCACGGGGCCTCTGTGGCAAACCGCTGGCTCGAAAATGAAGGCCCTGGCCCGAGCCGAAGCTCGAACCAGAGCCTTCTCCCCGCAGCCCGTCCAAGATGTCACTGGCAGTGCGAGTAGCTCCCGCAGCCGAGCGTCTCGGGCGATTGCCCCTCGGCACAGGCTCGTGTGGGCGACGATCGCAGGAAGAGGTCGTTGAGCGCGTCGATCGCGTCGGAGAGATCGAGTCGTCCGTCGAGATTGTTGTCGGCGGCGCGCAGACACTTCGGCGGAGCCTCTCCCAGGAATAGGTGGGAGACGATCCTCAGCGCGTCCGAAATATCGAATTTGCTGTCGTCGTTGGCATCTCCCCGAAGGTAGCGGCGGATCCGGTCTCGCTGCTCGACCGAGATGTTGTCCGGGTCGACAACGACGATCTCCCGCGACGGAATAACGCGAACGTTGTTCAGCTCGTTAGATTCGTCAACGAGGTTGTCCGGGTCGATATACCAGCCGATGTAGTAGCGTCCCGGCGGGATATCGGCGGGGATGCGTGCCTCGATGCAGAGGCGGATGAGCTGGAAACAGCCCAGGCCGTCGGGAACGTTGGCCGTGCCGAGGAAGATGTCGTCCCGCGAGACTCGAGAGTCCACCGAGAGGAACGCCGCGACGCGGAATCGCCCGGCGGGTCGCGGGCCGAAGTTGCGCACGCGAATCTTGATCGGGATCAGCTTGCCGATGATTCCGATATCGATGCCGGAATCGTCGTCGTCGTCACCGTCGTCTCCGAGATCCGGCTCGGGCTCCGGACATTCGTAGCTGGCCTTCCAATCCTGGATCGCATCGAACTTCGCCGAGGTGATGCGAACACCGCGATTCTGCGTCTCGAACCAGCAACCGTTCGGAACTCCGCCATGCGCGTGAACTCCGACGATGTGGCGATCCTCTCCGTCGTAGCGCCAGATCGGAGAGCCGCTCTGGCCTCCCTCGGTGTCGATCTTGTACTTGAGGTTGTACTTGTTCTCGCACTTGATGTCGTCGGCCATGTGAAACTGGTCCCAACCCGAGTTGCGATCGACCGGATAGCCCGAGATATTCCGGATGTCGCCGTCCGAGTCGGCGGTCGTGTAGCCGAACCAGCCCGTCGTGTTGCCGATCGCCTCGTCGAGAACGAAGAAGCCCATGTCGTGGTCGTCACTAGCGTCCTGCGTCCAGCCCTGCCAACTCATCAGCTGCGTCGCGTACTGGGCGCCGTAGGGAAAGCGTCGATTGCCTCGCCCGCCGATGTAGTGACCCGGAATGAAGATGACCTTCTCCGCCCAGCCGAGGTTGCCGCAGTCCGGATCCTTGTTGTAGATCACGTGGCCGGCCGTTAGGACATGGCAGTCGCCGATGAGCGCGCCCGTTCCGACGCAATCCGCGAAGTTGATCTCGTCACGTACTCGCGTCGTCGCGGGATCGCTGGCGGGATCGTGAAACCAAGCGTAGATCTTTCCGATGCGACGCCAGGGCTTCGCGGTCGTGTCCGAGATCTTGCTGCGGCCGTCGTCGCCGAAGACGATCGCGCCGCCACCTTGTGCCCCGATGGTCTCGCCATCGTCGCACTCTCCGTCGCTCCCTTCCCAGGTACGCACCGGAGCGTCGTCCGAGCCCCGGTAGACGCGATCGATGACCCTCTCCTGGCGAGTCCGCACATCGTAGAGGACCGGACGAATGTCGACCCACGGCGGGTCCTCGACATCCGGCTCGCCGACGTGAGCGGCCCCGGGAATGAAATCACCGTCAGGCGGAGCGACGTAGTCCGGATGGTCGGAAGGCGTATCAGGCCTGGCCCCGGTGTTCGGATTCTCGATGAGACTGTCGGCCCCGATCGCAGGTGCGAGGACGAAGGTCAGCAGGACGAGGGCGATCGGCACGATACGAAGGAGGTTGTGAGCGGTGTTCTTCATCATCTGACTCCTGGTGTCGCCTCGGCGACGGGCTTTCGGTTTCGCGCGGCCCCACCGGCCGCTCCGACCGGCAGAATGCGAAAACCGAAACTCTGTGACCAAGAATCCGAGAAGCCCTGGAGCGCCCCTACCGAGACACGCCTTCCTGCTGGAGCTGCTCAGCTCGCCGACGCGCCTCGACCCGATCGCGCTCGAGACGCTCGGCGTCGGCCTCGGGCTCGATCGGTCTCGTGAACCCGCGCTCGGTCACGCGCGCGTTCCACTCGGCGAGGTGCGCCGCCTCGTCGTAGTCGGCCGGGACCTTGAAGCGATTTTCGGGGAAGAACCGGACTCGCTCACCGGTTTGAGGGTTCTCGCGGACGGCGATCGCGACGGGGTAAACGGCCGTCGCGCAGCTGGCTCCGAGGCTGACGCAAAGGATCGCCGCGAAGCCGAGGAATCGGAATCTGGTAGACATCGAGACTCTCATCAGGAAACCTGAAATCTCTCGACCCGAATCATTGATCCACCCCTCAGAGAACATTCACGATGCCTCAGGAAAAAGAAACACAGGGCGTTTACGCATACATTCCAGTGATCTTGGTAGCGCTCCTCATCACGGGGTGCTGGTCCTTCATCATCAGCCTCCAAGCGATCGACAGACGCGAGTACATCGGTGCCGCAGCAGGCGCCATCGGCGCCGCGCTGAGCTTCGGCTCCGCTCTCAACGCTCTCGTGAGACGCTGACGTTTCGCGAATCGCCCACTCAGCGTCGCCGCAGGAACGACTCGCTCAGAATCACTTCGCGAATCATCGACCGGAGCCGGAAGTCCTCCTTCTCGGCTCGCTCGACGATCGTGTCGACGGTGAGCGAGTCGCCGGGTCGGAGCTCCTTGGCGAGCGCGAATCGCAAGAGGTGCGCGGCGAACGCGCGCGCGAATCGCTGTCGCTCCTTTAGGAGCGAGGACTTGAACGCGACGACGTCGCGGTAGTCGTACTTGCGTAGCAGCCTGCCGGTCGCATCGACGTCACGACCGTTTTCGTACTTGTCACGCCAACGTCCCGTGATGTCGAAGTTCTCGAGCGCGAAGCCGAGAGGGTCGAGCTTCGAATGACACCCGGCGCAGTCGGGGTTCTCACGGTGCACCGCGAACTTCTCGCGGATCGTCAGGTTCTGGTCCCCCGCGTCTTCGTTGAGCGGCGGCACGTCGTTCGGCGGAGGAGGAGGCGGATCGTTGAGGACGACCTCGATGAGCCACGCGCCACGAGCGATCGGGTGCGTCCGGGTCGGGCCCGACGTCATGCTGAGCATCGCGGCGTTCGTGATCACTCCACCGTAGCGAGGATCGGTCGCCGGCACGCGCGCGAATGCTCGGTGACGAAGCTTCGCGCGAATCTCGTCGTCGTAGCGCTTCTGGGCGTTCTTGCGCAGCTGCGCGAGGTTTTCGTTGGCAGGAACGCGGCGAAGCGCTTCCTCGGCCTCGCGCACGCGCCGATTGACGTCGTCACGTCGCTTGGCGATCTCCGCTCGCACGGGAGCGAATTCGGGCGCGATGCTGCGGTAGTGATCCCGAAGGACCTTCTCCTGCTCGGGAGTCCGCTCCCCAGCCTTCGCGCTGAGCGCAGCGACGAGGGGGCCCGGCAAGGTTTTGAGGTTCGCCTTGAAGTAGAACCCCGCCTCGCCCCCACCGTTGGTCACCTTGAAGAGCAGCTTGCTCTCACCCGCTTGGAGGTTGATCCGCACGTGGTCCTGATTGGGCGCGACTCCTCGCGCCGTCAGCTTGTCGGCGACGACCTTACCGTTGAGCCAGAGCTTGAAGCTATCGTCGGAGCCGATCGAGAGATCGAGAGGACGTGCGCTGCCCGACTGGATCGTTCGGTAGAGGTAGTACGCAGAGTTCTGATCCTTGAAGCGATGGATTTGCGCGTCGACGAGCTGCTTCGCTTCCGTCCAGCGCCGGTTCCCGACAGCCTTCGCGAGGTCGACCTTCGCTTCGTCGAAGAACGACTGCTTGTGCACCACGTCGAGATTGGGCCCGCTGAAGGGGCCGATGCGATGCCACGTCGAGAGCACGGCGCCCTCGGCGAGGATTCGCGCCTGCTCACGCTGCCACTTCGCTTGACCCGGCGCGAGATCGATCGCCTGCGTCGCCTCGGCGAAGAGCTTCGACTCGACCTCGCCGAAGCGATCACGCTCGCGGCGAACGACGTCGAGAGAGGCCTGTCGCTCCCGACGCTGCGCGTCGCGTCCCTTGTTGATCTCGACGACCTTCGCGTCGTCGATCTTCGGCGGCTCGAGCTTCGCCGTGTACCAAGTCCTGAGAAAGTCGCTCTGATAGCCGAAGTCGGGCTGCAAGAGCTCAGCGATCGGGCGGTTCTCGATGAAGACCGCATCGAAGAGCAGCAGAGGCTCGAGGACCATCTGCAGGCCGGCAGGGAAGTTCTTGTCGATGCTGTAGTACCTGTGCTTCTTCGGGTCCGGCGTCGCCGCCAGGATGTTCTCGAGCTGCATCCACTGGGAAGGAAACGTGTCGAGGAAACGCTCGACCTTCGGGTCGGCGAGCATGCGATCGATCGTCTTCCTCAAGACGTCGGACTGGACGAGGTCACCCGACTCCGCCAGGCGCAGGAGCTCGTCGTCAGGACTGCTCCCCCAGAGGAAGAACGAGAGATTCGACGCGAGCGCGAAGGGCTCGATCGTCTCGCCCGCTGGCTCGTAGCGGTAGAGGAAGAGCGGCGATGAGAGAACGGCCGACGCGAGCTTCTTCATCGCGTCCGGGAACGGAACGCCCTCCTCGACCTTCCGCGTGACGAACGACGCGTAGCGATCGAGAGTCGCCTGATCGACGGAGGTTCGAAACGCCCGCCGCAAGAACGGAGCGAGACGCTTGCGAACTTCCGTCGGCACGTCCGCGAGCTCGCCCGGTGCCTGAAAGAACTCCCCCCAGATGCCGACGGTCTCGGGCTTGAAGTCCGGAGAGTCGAGGATCGAGAGGCTGAGCTTGAGAAACGCCTCGAGGAGGAGCGGTGAGAGCGCCAGCTGATTCGCCTGGTTGTCGTAGCCGTGAAGCGCGCGGAGATCCTTCGGAAACGCGACCACGCCGTTCAGGCCGCCGCTTTTCTGAAGCGCGGACGACGACACGTCGACTCGATTCGGCATCTTGTCGCCTTTCGTGTCGAGGTAACGCGTGTGTCGCGTCATGAGCTTCTCGGGGAGCGCGAAGACGTCGCGGTCGAGCCGAAAGAGATCGCGAACCGCGTTGTTGTACTGGAAGCGATTGAGGCGTCGAATTTGCACTCGACGCTCTTCCTTCCCCTCCGTCGCCTGCCGCAGCATCGACTTGAGGAGCGCGACGGCCTGGACGCGATCGGCCTCCTCGATCGGATCGGCGTCTTCCGGCGGCATGTCGCCCGCGTCGAGGACCTTGACGAGCCGCGAGATGAGCTTCGCGTCACCGAGCAGCTTCGCCGAGCTGTTCACCTCGCGCAGCTGGACGCCGCCCTTGGGCTTCTTCCCGCGATGGCACTTGACGCATCTCTCCGAGAGGAGAGGCTTCAGGAAGGTGTCGAACTCGCTTTCAGCTCGTGCGTCGTTCGACAAGACGAGCGCACACACGAACGCCGACAGAACAAACGCAGGCAGCGTGAAGCCCCGCCGAAGAGTGAACGGCTTCGAATTCATGAGCTCCCTCGTCGGCTCAGGTCCAAAGGTCGCTGATGACGCCCGTGCTGTCGGCGAACGAGTCGATCTCGAGGCCCATCAGCTTCGCGAGCGTCAACCAAAGGTTCGAGTTCAGCGTACCGCTATTGCACTTGACGAACCGGCCCTGCTTGATTTGGCCCTGGCCGCGGCCCGCGACGATCATCGGTAGATCGAAGTACTGGTGCGTCGCACCGTCGCCGAGTCCCGCGCCGTACGTCACGAGCGAATTGTCGAGAAGCGTGCTGCCGTCCGACTCCTTGATCTCCTTCATCCGTCGAAGCACGTAGGAGAACTGCTGCATGTGGAAGATATCGATCTTCTGCAGCTCGAGGTAACCCTTCCCCTTCTGGTTGTGGGTCATGTTGTGGTGCTGGACGGGCTTCGGGAAGACGCCCTCGTACATCAGCGTCGCGTCCCAACGCTCGGGACCGATCATGAACGTCGCGATGTTCGTAATACCCATCTGCATCGCGAGGAGCATCATGTCCGCCTGGAGGCGAATGTACTCGCCACGCGGCAGGATCTCGTTCTTCGGAACGCGAATGTCCGCGTCGGCGAGCATCTTCTGGAGCTTCGCGATGCGGATCTCGATATCGCGAATCATCGTCATGAACTCGTCGAGCTTGGCGCGGTCGTCCTTCGCGAGCTTCTTCGAGAGGCTCTGCGCGTCGGCGAGGACAAGGCTGGTGACGTCCTGGACGTGCGAACGGTAGCCATCGGCGACGAAGAGGCGGTTGTAGAGCTTCTGCGGGTCGCGGATCGACGGAGCAATCTGATCCGGACCGTACCACGAGATGTTGTTGAAGTGGATCGACTCCTTGCCGGCTTTGAAGCCGTTGCAGGAGATTTCGAGCGTCTTGAAGATCGTCTTGTGGCCGACCGCGTCGCCGATGACCTGGTCGAGACTCCGACCATTCGGATGGCGCCAGCCCTTCTCGGCCGCCTGCTGCGGCGAGACGCTCGTCAGGTAGCACGAGGCGCCCTGCGCGTGGACGTCCTGGCCGTTCTTGAACGAACGATCGAGACCCGTGACCATCGAGATGTCGTCGGCGTGCTCCTCGAGCGTCTCCATCGTCGATGTCCACTCGATCGGATAGACGCCGGGATCGTTCTGGAGGCGCTTCTTGTTCTTGATCTTGTCAGCGTTGAAGCCGCCGATGAAACCGGGCAGCTCGCCTTTCTCCTCGCCCGGGAAGAACGTGCGACGCACGATCCCGTTCGGGATGTACATCATGACGAGCTTCTTGTCGGGCTTGGCGCCCTTCTGGCTCTCTTCAGCGAGGCCCCCCGGCATCGAGTGCAGCACGGGAAGCGCCAGGACGGCGCCCTTGGTCTTCAGAAACTGGCGACGGGAGATCTTCATGATCCTCTACCCACTTCTCTCGTTGCGTGCGATGGTTGCCGGATTGTCATACTTTAAGACATCCAGCGTCCGCTCGGGGCAGAAGAAAGTCAAGCTCTGGGCGCCGAACGACACGCCATCGAGGACCGAAAATCTTCGCGTCTGACTCCCGAATCAGCAGCCGACGTAGCTCACACAGCCCAAGTGCCCCGGCGTGCCGAGCGGATCGGGATCCTCCCCGCGGGGCTCCGAGGGTCCACCGGGATCGACCGGTGCCGGTCCTCCCTGAAACAGGTGGTTGAGCAAGTTGACCGGGTCGCCGAGATCGATCGTTCCGTCGTTCGTCACGTCGGCCGTCTCCGCGCAGTCGGGATCGGCCGAGCCGAGGAAGAGAAATCCGAGCGGCCGTCCCGATCGAGATCGACGAGCAAGACCTGCTCGGGTCGAACCGGATCGACGTCGATGCCGAGTCTCGGTGCGATGTTCCCTCCGCCGAGATTGCGCGCCACGCGCACTTGGCGTTCCAGATCGGGAATCCAGGCGAGGTCGGGCAGATCGTCGCCGATCACCCCCTCGACCTGATCGCAACCCGACTCGAGGTACGTCGGCTCTCCGAAGAGAAGAAGATCGTGGTGGCAGGCATCCGGCTCACCCGCGAGACCAACGCGATCCGGTCGTCCTCTCCCCCGTTCATCTTGAGGAAATTTCCGCAAGATGCTCGAGATGATTGGATATCCCGCACTGCGTGATCGTCCGCACCCTTTGAGCCGAAAGGACCTACGCCTCTCGAACTCGGTCCGCGCGACTCACTGCTTCGTGGATTTCGGCGATCGTTTCGAAGAAAATGGCGACCGGTCCAAGTAAACCCGAGGCGCTCAGGAAAAGCCGGAATGACTCATCTCTCGATTCCGCGGCCCGCGCGAGCATCGATCGCGTCGGCCTTGGCGATTCTCCTCTCGAGCTCGACGATCGCCGCCCGTGACGAGATCTCCTTCAACCGCGATATTCGTCCGATCCTCGCGGATCGTTGCTTCGCCTGTCATGGGCAGGACGAGAACACGCGCAAAGCCAAGCTGCGGCTCGATCGCGCCACGGGTGACGACGGCGCGTACCGTGTCCGGCGCGGCTCGGCGGCCGTCAAGCCGGGGTCCCTCGAGGCGAGCGAGCTCTGGCAACGCATCACGACGGACGACGAAGACGAGGTGATGCCGCCACCCGACGCGCACAAGAAGCCGATCTCGGACGCCGAGAAGAAGACTCTCGCTCGCTGGATCGAGTCGGGCGCGAAGTTCGAGGAGTACTGGTCGTTCGTCGCTCCGACGATGCCCGCAAAGGCGAAAGTCGAGAACGCGGGCTGGAGCTCTCACCCGCTCGACCACTACGTGCTCGCACGACTCGAGAAGGAAGGCCGCAAGCCCAAAGCCGAGGCCGACAAGCGCACGCTGGTTCGCCGCGTCACGTTCGATCTCACCGGCCTTCCGCCGACACGAGAGGAGATCCGCGCCTTCCTCGCCGACACGAGCGCGCAGGCGTACGAGAACCTCGTCGACGGACTGCTCGCTCGCAAGACGTACGGCGAACACATGACGCGCTACTGGATGGACCTCGTGCGGTTCGCCGACACGAACGGCATGCACAAGGACTTCTACCGCAACTTCATCGCCTATCGCGATTGGCTGATCCGCGCGTTCAATGACAACCTGGGCTACGACGATTTCGTGCGCTATCAGCTCGCGGGAGACCTCTTCCCGAACGCGACCGACGATCAGCTCGTCGCTTCGGGCTTCAATCGGCTGCACCTGATCATCGACCGAGGAACGGCGCTCCCCGAGGAGAGTTTCTACAAGAACGTCGTCGATCGTGTCACAGCTGTCGGCACGGCGTTTCTGGGTATGACCCTCCACTGCGCGACGTGTCACGACCACAAATACGACCCGATGACGATGAAGGACTTCTACTCGCTCTACGCGTTCTTCAACAACATCGACGCGCAGCCCGAGACGAACGGCCGCCCGAGGAACGGACTCCAACCACCCTTTCTGCTCGTCGGACCTCCCGAGAAGAAGCAGAAGCTCGAGGAGGTCAAAGCCCTCCTGACCTCGCTCGAGCCGAAGGTCAAAAAGGCGAAGGAGGTCGCGACCGCGGAGAAGGACGACGCGAAGAAGAAAGAGCTGACGCAGGCGGCTCGCGATCTCGTCGCTCGAAAGAACGAGCTGACAGCGCAGCAAAGAGAGCTCGACAAGTTCATGCTTCAGGCGATGGTCATGCGCGAGCGTAAGGACGTTCGCGAGACCTTCGTGCTCGTGCGTGGTCAGTACGACAAGCCGGGCGACAAGGTGACGCGCAACACTCCCGCGTTCTTGCCGACCCTGAAGAAAGCGCGTGACGTCGCCTCGCGTCTCGATCTCGCGAATTGGTTCGTCGATCCGAAGCACCCGCTGACGGCGCGCGTCGCTGTCAATCGATTCTGGCAGCAGCTCTTCGGTATCGGACTCGTCAAGACGTCCGAGGACCTCGGAACACAGGGCGAAGTGCCGAGCCACCCCGAGCTTCTCGACTACCTGACCGTCTCCTTCGTCGAGTCCGGTTGGGACGTCAAGGCTCTGCTGCGCAAGATCGTCCTCTCGAAGACCTACCGTCAATCGTCGCTCGCCTCGCGCGAGGAGTTCGAGGAGGATCCCGAGAATCGACTCCTCTCACGTGGCTCACGCTTCCGCATGGACGCCGAGATGATCCGCGACCAGATCCTCGCGACGAGCGGCCAGCTTTCGAAGACCATGTACGGCCGCAGCCTCAAGCCGCCGCAGCCCGACGGGCTCTGGAAACAGGTGACGATGATCGGAGAGCGCTTCCGACCGGACAAGGGCGAGGACATCTACCGGCGCAGCGTCTACACGTACTGGAAGCGTGGCATGCCGCCTCCACAGATGACGATCCTCAACGCTCCGATTCGTGACGCGTGCGTCGCGAGGCGCGAACGAACGAACACGCCGTCGCAGGCCCTCCTCCTTCTCAACGAGAGCGAGTACCTCAAGGCGGCACGAAGGCTCGCACGGCGCACGCTCGAGCAGCCCGACCTCGACACCGCGAAGCGCATCGACTACGCGTACGAGATCGTCACGTCGAAGATTCCCGACAACTCCGAACGGAGCGAGCTTTCGACGCTTCTCGACGACCTGAAGCAGCACTACGGCTCGGAAGGCGAGCTCGCGGATGCAGTCTGCCAAGGCGAGGAGGTGAATGGCGCTGGCGCCAAGGCGCAACTCGCTGCCTGGACCGTCCTGGTCAACACGCTCTACAACCTCGACATCACGAAGACGCGCGAATAAGTGAGAACGAGAATGACTCCCAAAACCAAACAAGCGGAGATCCAGCAAGCGGAGCTCCTCGAGTCCCGCCGATCGTTCTTGCTCAATTCCGGCATGGGACTGTCCGCGATGGGCCTCGGTGCGACAGCTCTCTCGTCGCTCGTCGCGCAGAAGACAGCCGGTGCCGTCTCGCCCGCGAGTCTCGAGCGCCCGGGCCTCCACCACCCAGCGAAGGCGAAGCGCGTCATATTCCTGTTCATGGCCGGTGCGCCCAGCCAAGTCGACCTGTTCGATTACAAGCCCGACCTCCCCAAGCTGTTTCGCAAGCCGCTGCCGAAGTCGGTGAGCATGGGACAACGCGTGACGGCGATGACGCGCGGGCGAGATCAGTTCGTCGCGCCGACACGTTTCGAGTTTCATCGACGTGGTGAGAGCGGCGTCTGGATGAGCGAGCTTCTTCCGAACCTCGCGTCCGCAGCGGACGACCTCTGCCTGATCCACTCGTTCAACACGAACGCGATCAATCACGATCCGGGCAAGACTGCGTTCTGCACCGGCGCCGAGATTCCGGGCAAGCCGAGCATGGGCGCGTGGCTCAGCTACGGCCTCGGCTCGCTCAACAAGGACCTGCCGGACTTCGTCGTGGTCCCGTCGGCGTTCTGGCGTGGCAAGGTCAACGTGCAAGCGCTCTACGCTCGCCTCTGGGGCAGCGGCTTCCTGCCGTCGAAGTTTCAGGGGACGTCGTTTCAAACGACGGGCGATCCAGTGCTGTTCCTCTCGAACCCGAAGGGCATCGATGCGAAGATTCGCCGACGCATGCTCGACTCGCTCTCGAAGCTCAACAAGAAGCACTCGGGAGAGATCGGCGATCCCGAGATCGAGACGACCGTCGCGCAACAAGAGATGGCGTTCCGCATGCAAGCTTCGGTTCCCGAGCTCACCGACATCTCGAAGGAGCCGAAAGCGATCCTCGACATGTACGGTCCCGAGGTGCACAAAGCCGGATCGTACGCGCGCAATTGCCTGCTCGCGAGGCGTATGGCCGAGCGCGACGTGCGCTTCGTCCAGCTCTTCCATCGCGGCTGGGATCACCACTCGCGACTGCCCGACAACATGCGCGGGCAGTGTCGTGACATCGACCAGCCGACGGCGGCGCTCCTCCAGGACCTCAAGGCTCGCGGACTCCTCGAAGACACCCTCGTCGTCTTCGCGGGCGAGTTCGGCCGCACGGTCTACGGCCAAGGCAACATCACGCGAGACGTCTACGGCCGCGACCACCACCCGCGCTGCTTCTCGGGTTGGCTCGCCGGCGGCGGCATCAAGGGCGGCATGCACTACGGAAAGACCGACGATTTCAGCTACAACGTCGTCGAGAACCCCGTTCATGTGCGAGACCTCCACGCGACGATGCTACACTTGTTGGGGGTCGACCACCACCGACTGACATTCCCTTACCAGGGACTCGAACAGAGACTGACGGGCGTCGAGGAAACGCGCGTCGTCCATGAAATATTGACCTGAGCTTCCGAACATACCCGTTCGACGCTATCTGCCAAGGAGAGGCTCATGAAACGCTCGCCCCTCCTCGTCGCGTGTGCCGTGATTTTTCTCCTTCTCGCTCGTCACGGCGAAGAGCCCGTTCAAGCGGGCGGCGGCGATGTCGAGGAGTCGCAGTTCCTCGTCGATCACAACTGGGACTGGGAGGTCTGAAACTTCCCCGCGCACGCCTTCTCCGAAGCTCCGCGCGGTGCCAAGCTGACGGTCACCATCGGTCGATCGAGGTTCAGCGACATTCTCACGCTCAGACGATCGCATGCGATGAACGAGATCGGCCGCATGGACGCGGTCTTCTCGCTCGACTCCCTGAATCTCGACCCTGCGAAACTTGTCGGCCAAGAATTCTCGCTCGCCTACTCGGCCGACGAAAGTTTTCGCATGACCGGCGAGATTACGAGCGCGTCGCTCACGGCGGTCACCAAGGGAGGACCGATCTTTCACGTGACAGGCTATGACTTCATGCACAAGCTGACTCGTGGCCGCAAAAGCCGAAGCTTCCTCGAGCAGAGCGATTCGGACATCGTCGATGTCGATACTGGCGGACGCTGGACTTCAAGCCGATTTCCGTTTTCCCGACTCGCTTCCGAGCATCACCCACGAGCACGTCTATCAGCACAATCAGACCGACCTCGAGTTCTTGCGGAGACTCGCCTCGAGAAAAGGATTCTGGTGGGTTTCCGACACCGGCGCGGACGGCACGGCGTATCGGTTCGGCGACAGCACCCTTCCGCCCGTCCTGCTCCGGCTGGACCTGAGGAACTCCGGACACGGCCCGACTCGCCCGGGGACCGTCGGCGTCAGCTCGATCCAGATCGGAAAGAGCACGAGTCCTGCGAAGGTCGTCGTTCGCGGCTGGGACCCGGTCAAGAAACGTGCGATCGTCGCAGAGGCGAGCGATCCCAACGGAACCGGCGTCGACGACACCTCCGGTGTCGCGGCGAGCAACGAGGCCGAGATGAGCGAGATCGCGCAAGTTCGGCTCGAGCAAGCCCAAACGGCGGCTCAGATCTTCTCGGGCACGAGCAACGCGTCTTCGCTGAGTGCGGGCCAGACCAACAATCTCAAGGGAGTCGGCGAAGGGCTCGACGGCGAGTTCTACGTCACGAGGGTGCGGCACCAGCTCGTCACCGTCGAGACGCCCACGGGCACGACGCTCGTCTACGGAAACCAGTTCCGCGGCAAGCCTCGGTCCACCGTCCGCCCGCACCTCGATGTCACGAAGAACGCGGCGCGAATCGCCGGAACGTCGACCGCGATCGTCGAGTCGAGCCCCGACCAGCTCGGACGCATCAAGGTCAAGCTCCCTTGGGGTGACGATTCCTCGAGCAACTGGATCCGAGTCGCCCAGAACCACACGTCGCGAAGCGGCTCGTTCTTCATCCCGGAGATCGGTGACGAGGTTCTCGTCGGCTTCGAGCATGGCGACCCGGACCGACCGATCATCGTCGGACGTCTCTGGAACGAGAAGGATCGACCTCCGTTCAAGCGTTGATGCCTTCAAGTTTCAGAACCCGACTGCGCCGACTGGCCCACCGGCACCTCGAAGACTACGACCGCGGAGAACCCGGAACGGCGTTCGCCGAAGGGCTCGAGCTCTCGCTCGACGAGGCTTACCAGTCCGTTGATAAAGCGCTTCGAGTGGATAAGCGAGACGATTCGACTTTTTGAACGGGCTGTTACGCGCTTCAGGCACTCGTCGCCAACAACGCGATTCACACGGGAATCGTCCGTGGGATGGGATCACCGTCGTTCTACGGGCTGGATCGATCGATCACCTCGGCCGAGCTTCGTATCGCCCTCGATGGCGAGGCCGTCGCGAGAGTCGAGGGGCCGGAGCTCATCGAAAACCTCATCGGTTCGCTCGCTTGGTTAGCACGGGCGGTCGGGCCCCAGGCTCGTTTCCTCGACACCGGGTCGATCATTCTCTGTGGCGCCATCGCCGACTTGCTCGTCGTCTCGCCGGGCGCTCGGGTCGAGATCACGACGGATCGCTTCGGATCCGTCGCGTGCACGATGCCGGACTGATTCTTCATGCGCTGGACGCGCTCAACGATACGCATGAGCTGAATGCTGAGGACGATTCTGGTGCCGAGGGTCAGCGGATGTCGAGATGACGTCACGCTCGAGCTCGCTTTTGCGGGCTGGCAGGGTCGAGTTCCTGGTAGTCAAGAGATTGCCCGTCGGGACGTTTCGCCATACGCTGCGAGTATGAAACTTCACCTCTCGATGCTCGCCGCACTGATCCTGTCATCGCCGAATGGCTTGGCGGACCCGAATCTTCCGAAGGTCACGGTCTCGAACGTTCGCAGAGTCTTCGATGACGGAAAGCACAACGCGTTCACGGATCTCATCCGCTTTCGTGGGGCTTTCTATCTCGCCTTTCGAAGCTGCCCGGACGGTCACGGTGTCAGCCCGAACGCGTCGGTGATCATCCTCCGAAGCGCGGACGCGAAGGAGTGGAAACAGGTCTACACCTTCTCCGTCCCGAAGCGTGACACGCGCGATCCGCACTTCCTGATTTTTCGCGACCGGCTCTTCGTCTACACGGGAACGTGGTACAGCGGCGACGCCCCGCTCACCCGAACCTCGCAGCAGGAGCTCAATCTCCACCTCGGCTACGGCGTCGTCTCGAAGGATGGCGCGTCGTGGTCGAAGCCGCGCCTCCTCGACGGCACGTTCGGACACTACGTCTGGCGCGCCGCGAGCTTCGACGGCAAGGCCTACCTCTGCGGACGTCGCAAGATCGGCTTCGCGATCGGCCCGAAGGGCGAGCCGAACGAGGTCGAGTCCTTGATGCTCGAAAGCGACGATGGATTCATCTGGCGCAAGCGTGCGACGTTTCAGGAAATCGCGGGCGACGAGACCGCGTTCCTCTTCGAGAAGGACGGCAGCGTCCTCGGCATCGGTCGGCGTCGACAGACCGCTCAGCTGCTGCGCTCGAAGCCGCCCTACACGAAATGGGAGCGACACGATCTCGACCGGCACATCGGAGGCCCGCTCCTCGCGAGGTGGGGTGACCGTCTCGTCGTCGGAGGGCGCCGGTCGACGAAGCGCGGCCCGAAAACGTCGCTCTGCTGGCTCGTCGGCACGAATCTGAGCGAGTTTGCCGAGCTTCCGAGCGCCGGAGACAACTCCTACCCGGGCCTCGTCGAGCTCTCGCCGACGCGTGCGCTCGTCTCGTGGTACTCGTCGCACGAAGAGACGTCGTCGATCTACCTCGCCGAGCTCGAGATCACCCCGAAGAAGGCGAGTCCTCCGGCCACACCGAGGTTCTGAGAGTCCCGTGTCGAAGCGCGAGGACAGAGCTCACTCGGACAAGCTCGACGATTCGCACCTGAAGCTCGAGGTGCTCGCCGTGGGCACGCTCGGAGTGTTGACCTACTCGGCTTGGAATATCTTGGTCACACACCTGATTTGAGCTGATCGTGTTGGAGCATTGGCGAGTTTCAGCGACGAAGAGCTCGAACGAATCGGCCGCTTGGACGCCGAATCGTTAACGCTCCGGATCGCTCGCGGTATTCCCAGTACCACAAGCAAACTCACGGAGGCAGGGCATGGCTCCGAACGTACTCGAACGACGCAGCTCTTGGCCCTCGAGCTTCGCGACGGGCCTCATCGGTTGGATCGGCTTTTCCGTCGTCGCGGCTCTCGCGCTCGGCTACGACGGCTCCTTCGGCACGATCGCCCTCGCGGCGAGCCTCGCGGCTGTCGTCCAGGTCGTGCTTCTGCGAGTGACGTTCTTTTCGCTTCGGCTCGATAAGAGGATCTGGCTCGCAACGCTCTGGGGCGGAGTGACGGCGGCGGCGATCACGGGACTCGAGGCGTTGCTCTTCGAGGTCGTTCGCGAGAACCTGATCACCTCGATCGTCGTCGGTGTCTACATCGGTGCCCCGGTCGGCTCCTTCCTCTCGTACTTCTACCGCGACGATCGCCAGATCGAGTCCGAAGCGCGCGACCGAGGCGTCGCCGTCGGCTATGGACGCGACGCGCACTGGCTCGACCCCTTCGTTTACGGAGCCGCCCTCTACCTCATCGCGCTTCTCCCACGGACAGCCGACCTCGCCGTGCTCGCCGCCGTCGTCGGGAGCATCACGGGAGTCTTCGCGGCGGGCGCGAGCCACTTCGTTCTCTCTCGCTGGAACAACACTCCCGCGACCGTCCCCCTCGCGGCGTCGTCGGCGCCGTCCTCGGTCTCGCCACCGGACTCCTCTTCCGTCGCTTCGAGACCGACCTCCTCTACCCATCACTCGTCCACGGAACGATCGCCGGCAGCTTGACATTCCTCGTCACCGCCGGGGTCGGCCACCTCCTCGCCCTGCGCGAGAACGCGGAGTGCGATCGATGCTGATCTATCGGATCCTCCACATCGCCGCGACCTGCACTTCCCTCGGCGGACTCTTCTACGCCCGCATGGTCCTTTGACCTTCCCTGTCGACACTTCCCGAAGAGGAGCGCGAAGACTTTCTCACGACGATGATCCGGCGCTTCGCCGTGATCAAGTGGACCGGCGTCATTGTCGTCGCCGTTTCGGGAGTCCTCCAGTGGATCACGATCTGGCCGACCGTCGTCAATCGCGGCGCCTACGTCACTTACTTCGTGATCAAGATGATCGGTGCCGCCGGCCTTTTCACGATCACCTTTCTCCTCGCTCTGCCCGCCGAGCGCCTGCGTGGCCTGCAGAAACACCGCGGCTTCTGGTCGGCCCTCAACATCGCGTGCGCGCTCACGATTCTCGTCGGTGCGACGCTGATGCGTACGGTCGACAAGATCTGATGGTCAGGACGAACCGCCTCAGTCCTTGGGGATCTCGGCGCGGCCGACCTTCGGAGTCGTGCGGAAGTAGCCGAGCGGCTTGTCGTTCTCGTCGGTGATGAGCCAGTGCGCCTTGGCGAACGTGTTCTGGCGTCGCTCCTTGCCCGGCTCGATCGTCCCGTAGAACTTGAGATCGCCGACGTACGAGACCCAGTAGACCTTGACGGTCTGGCTGCGCTTGTTCGTGAAGATGATCTCCGTCGTCGAGCCGGGCGTCGACTTCGGCGGCTTGTCGCCCTTCACCTCGAGCCACGAGATATTTTCGCTCGGGCCGATCCAACGATCGGTTCGAAAGGCGGTCGCCGGAAGACCTTCGCGATTGTAGAGATTGGCCTTTGCGGGATTCATCGCGTAGGCGTAGCGCACCGCGGCGGGCTTCGCCACCTTCGGCGAACGAACGACGACCGTCTCTCCATCGATCACGGCCTCCGCCCACGCGAACTTCATGTCCTCTCCGGCGATCGAGAAGTGCTCGAGCTTGCCGTCCTTGATCTCGACGGTCGGCTCGAGCCCCGTCTTCTTTCCGATCATAAGACCCTTGCCGACGTGATCGAAGGAGAGTAGGATCGAGTCGCCCTCGACCTTCATGCTTTTGTAGATCGGTCCCGAGGGAACGAGATCCTTCTTGCCGTAGGTCTGGTGGAGCGCCCACTGCGCGAGACGCTTTCCGACGTCTTGCTTGTTGCGAGGGTGAATGTCGTTCGCCGCGCCGATGTCGGTGATCACGGCCATTCCCGTCTCCGGGATATCGAGCGCTTCGAGCTGTGCTTCGCGGACCTTGGCCCAACCGTCGCCGCCGACCGGATCCGGGTTCTCGACTTGAAAGTT
>CAYZGY010000032.1:16495-21452 GCA_964478085.1 uncultured Planctomycetia bacterium | reverse complement strand
GCAGCTGGCGGGGCCCGTCGACGATCCACGGCAGGAGACTCTCCCCGTCGAGTGCCGGCGCCTTGCGAGCATCTTCAGGGGTGGCGGCTGCGCTCGTCGCCGCGAGCAGCGTCGGAAAGATGTCGACCGTCGAGCAGCGCATCGACAGGACGCGGGGCTTCGCGACGCGCTCCGGCCACTCGAGGATCGCGGGGACGAGCAGACCCCCTTCCCAGACCTTGCCCTTGTTCCCGCGATGCCCTCCCGACGATCCGACGCGCGGTAGCGCACCGTTGTCGCTCGTGTACCAGAGGATCGTATTCTTGCGCACGCCGAGCTCATCGAGACCGGCGCGGATCTTCCCGTAGGCTCGATCCATTCCGGTGATCTCTCCGAGAAAGTTCTGGCGGTTCTTCGGCTCCTTCGCGTAGCGCTTTCGATCCTCCTCGACCGCGCGAAACGGCCCGTGCGGCGAGCCGAACCAGATGACAGCGAAGAAGGGCTTCCGCTTTCCTCCCGCGTCCTTCGCAGCGACCCGCTCTCGAATCCACGACATCGCGAGGTCCGCGGTGACGATCGAGCTTTCGCCCTCGTGCGCGACGGCCTTTCCCTCGTGCGAGAGGATCGGATCGTTGTCGAAGAAGTTCGGCGCGCTGATCCAATCATCGAAGCCGTGCGCCCCGGGATGCGTCGGGCTCTTTCGACGCACGGATCCGAGGTGCCACTTGCCGAAGTGCCCCGTCGCGTAACCGCGACCGCGAAGAACCTCCGCGATCGTCCGCTCTTGCGGCCGCAGCGGGTATCCCCACTTGAAGACGCCCATGCGATTCGGGGTCCGCCCCGTCATCACGCTCGCCCGCGTCGGCGAGCAGACCGGTGCCGCCGCGTAGAAGCGGTCGAAGCGCAACCCTTCGCGAGCGGCTCGGTCGAAATTCGGAGTGTGAAGCGTCGGGTGACCGTTGTAGGCCATGTCGCCCCAGCCCTGGTCGTCCGCCATGACGAGGACGATATCCGGCAGAGTCGAATCGGCAGGCAGAGTCGAATCGGCAGGCGCCGTCTTCGCGAGATGCATGGGCAAGAGAGCGGCGACGATGGCCGTGTGCAGGACGGCCATCGCCGTGCGTTTCGAGATCATATCATGTCCTCCGAACTCGTCCCGTCATTCTCGTCGGCCGGACAGGATCGATCAAGAGGCGCGCGACAGAGCCGAAGCCCGCCGGACACGAGATCCGCAAAATCGATTTTCTCCGCGAGCGCCCGTATACTCGCGTCCATGGGCTCGTACACGACGCACGCCACACTCCTCGCTCGACTGGCGGACGACTGCGACCCGAAGGCTTGGAGCGAGTTCGTCGATCGCTACGGCAAGCTCATCCGCGGTTTCGCGAGCCGCTACGGCCTCCAAGACGCCGACTGCGACGAGGTCGTCAGCGAGGTGCTCGCCGCTCTGAGCCGGAGCCTGCCGGGATTTCGCTACGACCCCGCGAAGGGACTCTTCCGCGCTCATCCTCAAGGCGGCGACGCTCCGCACGATCGGGAAGAAAGTTCGTCAGAAACGCCCCGAAGCCTCCCTAAAGATCGATGGAGCCGCGGAAGAGGACTCCGCGGCCACATCCTGAAACGCCATCGTCTCGCCTTCGGAGCGGGGACGCTCTTCGTCCTGCTCCTCGTCGGTTTCGGCATCGCGATGTCGGTCCTCTATCGCCGTGCGACGCTCGAGGCGCGCAAGCTCGAGCAGAGCCTCGTCTTCCTCGAGGACACGTTCGGCTCCGTCGAGAAGAGCGATACGGGCGAGCCGGTCTCGGTCCACTCCCTCCTCGACGAAGCGGTTCACTGGATCGCGATCGCTCTTGACGGTGAGCCCGAGGTCGAGGCTTCGATTCGCATCACGCTCGGAAACGGGTACCGGGGACTCGGACTCTTCGACGATGCCAGGAGGCAGCTTCTCCGCGCACGAGATCTTCACGAGCAGCATCCGCCCTCGGACGAGCACCCCGATCACGCGCGCAGCCTCAACGCGCTCGGTCTCCTCTACCGCGATCTCGGTCGGCTCGAACGTGCCGAGGAGTACTTCCGGTCGGCCCTCGAAGTACGCAAGCGTGCCTTTGGAGAGAGCTCCGTCCGCACCTCGGCCAGCTACCAGAACATCGCCTCGATCGCGACTCGTCGAGGGTACATTCCGCGTGCGATCGAGCTGCTCGGAACCGCTCACGCGCTCCGTTCAACGCACTACGGAGACGAGCATCCGAATACAGCGATGACCGTATTCCAACTCGCGGAGAGCTACGCGGGTCTCCTTCAGTGGGCGATTCGCTCGAGAGACATGAAACTGCTCTCGCCGTCAGGCGAAAGACTCTCCATCCCGCGCATCCGGACATCGTGCGCTCGCTCGAGGCGATCGCCGCGGTCGAGAAGACTCGAGGTTCCTCGCACCCGTGGACCGCGCGTCTCGAGTCTCGCATCCCAGAGTTGATCGAGAAAGGCGACCTCGACGAGTAGCTCCGTAGCTCACCTTCCTCCTTGACACGGTTTCACGGCGAGGCAACATCGCCCAATCGTCATGACCGACTCGAAGATCTCGAACGCGCTGCGCGAGCGATTCCGGCTCGACGCCCTCTTTCCGATCCAAGCCCGCATCGTCGATCGTCTCCTCGGGCTCTCGGATGTCGAAGCCGGTGACGCGCTCGTCGTCCTCCCGACGGGCTCGGGAAAGAGCCTGTGCTACCAGCTTCCCGCGCTCGTCCCCCAGGAGGACGCGCGAGAGTCGGGTCCGGGCGTGACGCTCGTCTTCTCGCCACTCATCGCGCTGATGGAAGACCAGGTCTCTTCGCTCAAGAAGCGGCGTATTCGAGCGGAGTTCATCAATAGCACGCTCGACCGCCAAGAGCGCGAACGTCGATACGCCAAGCTCGCGGCCGGCGACTACGAGCTGATCTACGCGACGCCCGAGCGCATGTACAAGCCCGAGTTTCGCGATGCACTCGCGAAGGTCCCGGGAGGCGTGCGACTCCTCGCGATCGATGAAGCCCACTGCATCACGAAGTGGGGTCACGATTTTCGTCCCGCGTACCAAGAGGTCGGCGACTTTCGCAAGGACCTCGGCTCACCGCGAACGATCGCGCTCACGGCGACGGCGACGCCCGAGGTGCGCGACGACATTCGCCGCACGCTCGACGTCGACGACGACACGATGCCGCTCTTCGCCTCGGGCATCGACCGGCCGAACCTCTCGCTCGAGGTCCTCGAGACGTGGAGCGAGTCCGACAAGATCGAGGCGATCCACGAGATCGCGAAGAACGCGAGCGGAACGGGCATCGTCTACTTCACGCTCATCAAGACGCTCGACCACGTCGCTCACGACCTGCGCAAGGTCTGGGGAAGCGACCGCGTCGCGATCTACCACGGTCAGCTCGATCCCCGACAGAAGAAGCGCATCTACGATCGTTTCACCGACTCGCGCCCCGAGGAAGGCTTGATGCTCCTCGCGACGAACGCGTTCGGCATGGGCGTCGACAAACCCGACATTCGTTACATCGTTCACGCGCAGGTGCCCGGCTCGGTCGAGGCGTACTACCAGGAGATCGGTCGTGCTGGACGCGATGGGAAGGACTCGCGCTGCGTGCTTCTCTACGACGAATCCGATCTCGCGATCCAGCAGGACTTCGTCGACTGGATGAATCCCTCCGCGGATCTCCTCCTCGACGCCGCCAACGCCTTCCGCGATCGTCCCGACGCCGAGCTCGAGGTCGACGAGCTCCGCGAGAAGATCATCGGTCGCAACCGTGGAGATCGACGCGCGGAGTACTGCGTGATCGCCCTCGAGAAGCTCGGAGTCATCGAGCCACGTCCGGGTCAGGAGCGCTTCCGATTCGTGCGGGCGATCCTCGACGAAGAGATCGACGCCGACGAGATGACATCGAAGAAAGAGCGGGACCTCCGGCGACTGCTCGACATGGTCCGACTCGTGCGCACGGACGACATCCGTCAGTACGTGCTCGAGTACTTCGGCCTCGACGTTTGACGAAGGCCGCGCGGCTCGGCTACTTCGCCTCGTCCTTCACGGCCATCAGGTCGTCGATCTTGTCGATGAGCTCCCCGCGAGGATTCAGAACGCGCACGGAGATCGTCTTCTCGTTCGCGTCGAAGAAGAGGATGTTCTCCTGCGACGAGTAGTAGAACCCGGACGACGCCCCGGGAGGCGCCGGCTTGTCCGCCCAGTAGCGATTCCACGGAGCGCTCTCCTCGGCGTAGTACGGCGCGCCGCCTCCGCCACCGACGACGTACCAAGTCTTGTAGCGCAGCGTCGGAAGGGTCGAGACGTCCTCGCCGGCGTCAACATCGATCTTGCCGTTGCGGTTCTGATCATCGACGACGATGTCGCCGACGGGGACATCGGGGCCGATGAGGATGCGGTGATAAGCGTGCTCGTCCGATCCGAGCACCGCCGCGACCTTTCGGTGTTGGGAAACCGCTACGATGAGCTTGTTGCGAACGACGAGCGTGCCGTCGTTCTCGGGAAGGACCTTGCCGTCACGAAAGTGATGGGCCCGCACTCGGTTGTCGCCGTTGTGCCACATGCCGTCGGCGATGTGCCCGCCGTTCGGAAAGATCGGCTCCTGCGCGAACAGGATGATGTACTTGACGGTCGGGTCGGCCTCGGCGCGATCGAGCTCTCGCCCGATCCATTCGAGCTGATCCGGTAGCAGGTAACCCTCGGGCGCCCCACCGAACTCCTCGGAACCGTACGAGACCCAGTAGTTGTTGTTGAACGCGATGACACGCACACAACCGTACTGGAACGAATAGACGTTCTCGTCGTAGGTCGGTCGCCTCGGATCGGACGGCACGGGTCCGTTGCGCGGGTGGACGAAGAGGTCGGCGAAGACCGCCTCGGCACTCTCGGTATCGTAGGGCCAGCGATCGACCTTCGTGTCCCCGAACTGCCGCACGAGCGCTTCGTGGTTGCCCATCGTCGCGT
>CAYZGY010000032.1:0-16485 GCA_964478085.1 uncultured Planctomycetia bacterium | reverse complement strand
CGGACGCTCGTTCCAAAACGACGTCGCCGCGTGCTTCCACGCCCAGAGCTGCGCCTCGAAGTCTTCCTTCGAGCCCGTGTAACCGTTGACGAGATCACCGCCGACGATGAGAAACTCCGCGCCTTCGGTGTACGCGACGTGGGTCAATCGCTCGAGCACCTCGAAGTTGACGCCCATGAACGAGGCCATGCCGCCCCCGACGCCCTCTCGCGTGTCTCCGAAGTAGCCGAAACGGACGCCGCCCGAGCCCTTCGCGGGAGCGGCACGAATCGGAAACCACTCGGTCGTCGTCTCGCCGGCGACGATGCGGTAGTGCATCGGCACATCGCGGCGCAACCCGGAGATCTCGATCTCATGACGTCGCGCAGCGCGCTCCGATCGAAACTCACGGGTACGATCGCCCTCGGAGATATCGCCACCGGCGGGAGCCCCATTGACAGAAGCGTAGCGCAGCACGACCGTCGCGCGCAGCGTCTCTTGCGTCACGAACGAGATGACGGAACTCATCGGATCGTCCGAGTGGATGAGATTGACGAAAGGCCCCTCGACGAGCGTCGGTACGCGCGCGTACCCTTTGCCCGACTTTTTGAACGCGACCCGCGTCTCGTAGATCCCGAGCTTGCGGTCCGCGCCGACGCGCTCGAGGAAGAGCTCGAAGCGCACGGAGATCTGCCCACGATCGGTCCAGCGCTCGCTGTTGTACTTCGACTTGAACATGTCGCCAACGTAGAGCGTCGCCTTGCCTTGCTGGATCGTCGACGTGAACCGAAAACGCGAATAGGCGAACTTCGTCTCGCCCGCCTCGAAGGGGTAAGGACCGAAGAAGGCCTTTCCGTAGAGGAATTTCGTGTCGAGCGCTCCGCCGTCGAGGAGGTTCTTCACATGCGAGAAATCGACGGCCAGCCCGTTGTCGGCTCCTCGGATCGCCGCGTCGAACTGCGTCACCGAGAAGAGATTTCGGATGCCGATGGATCCCGAGGGCTGCTCGCCCTTCTCTTCGAGAGCGGCTCGATCGATCGGCAGGTCTTGCGTCGTCGAGATGGAAGAGGCGAGCAGCAGGCTCACGAAGACGGCGGACACGACGACGGCGCGGCGCGAAAAGTACAACGTAGGCGACATGGATTCCTCTCAGCATTCCGAAAAAGATCGGCGGGCGAGTGCCCGTGTCCTCTTCCTCGACAGTTTCCTTGCAGGGCACATCTTAATTCACTCCCCGAGTGCCGAAAAGTCTCCCGAGTTTTCCAGGCTCGGAGTCGCTACAATTCTCACGCGGAACAGGAACACGCTTCGCAAATCAATGAGGTGAAAGACTCATGAAGATCACCTTTCTCGGTGCGGCGCGCACGGTGACGGGTTCGTGCCACCTCGTCGAGGTCAACGGGCAGCGCGTCTTGCTCGACTGCGGACTCCGTCAAGGCAAGCGTAAGGAGAGCTTCGAGGCGAACCGTCAATTCGCGTTCGACCCGCGCTCGATCGACGCCGTCGTCCTTTCGCACGCGCACATCGATCACTGCGGCAATCTCCCGCGGCTCGTCGCCGGCGGATTCCGGGGTCCGATCTGGGCGACGAAAGCGACCCGGGGCCTCTGCGAGTGGATGCTGCGCGATTCGGCGCACATCCAGGAGCGCGACGTCGTCCACGTCAACAAGCGGCGCCGTGAACGGGGGCAGCGCCCCTTCGAGCCGCTATACAGGGCGGCGGACGCCGAGAAGGCGCTCAGCCAGATGCGAGGTCAACCCTACGATCGCCGTTTCGAGGCCGCCCGAGGAATCGAGGTGACGTTCCGCGACGCCGGACACATCCTCGGCTCGGCCTCGTGTCACCTGCGTGTTCAGGACGCCGGCCAGGAACGCGAGATCGTCTTCACGGGCGACGTCGGCCGCGTCGCCCGGCCGATCATCCGCGCCCCGCTCCCCCCACGACGAGCCGAGATTCTCATCTGCGAATCGACCTACGGCAATCGGCTCCACCCTCCCGAGGCCGATGTGCGTGAACGTCTCGCGGAGGTCGTTCAAGAGACGCATTCGCGAGGCGGCCGCGTCTTGATCCCCGCATTCAGCGTCGGGCGCACCCAACACCTCGTCTATCACCTCCACAACCTCTTCGAGGCGGGTCGGCTGCCCTCGATGCCGATCTTCGTCGACAGCCCGCTCGCCGCGAACGCGACCGATGTCTATCGTGATCATCCCGAGTGCTACGATGAGGAGACTCTCGCCTTTCTCAAGCGCGACGACGATCCCTTCGGATTCCACCGTCTGACGTTCATTCGCGACGTCGAGGCGTCGAAAGCGCTCAACACGCTCAACGTTCCGATGGTGCTGATCTCCGCATCAGGAATGTGCGAAGCCGGCCGCGTCCTCCACCACCTCAAGCGCACGGCCCCCGATCCGAGAAGCACGATTCTCGTCGCGGGCTTCATGGCGCAGCACACACTCGGGCGGCGCATCGTCGAGGGACAATCGCCGATCAAGATCTTCGGCGCCGAGTACGAGCTCGAGGCACGTGTCGAGAGTCTCCGCGGGCTGAGCGGCCACGCGGATCGCGACGAGCTGCTGCAGTACCTCGATCACCTCGAGGAGCCGCCCGCGCGGACCTTTCTCGTTCACGGCGAGGAGGAGCCGGCCGAGGCCTTCGCCGAAGCCTTGCGCGAACGGGGGTATCCGAGTGTCGACGTGCCGAACCCGGGGCAGAGCTACGACGTCTGATAGCCGGCCGCCCAAATCGGGAGCCTACTTGAACGGGGCTCCTGTCGAGCCGAACTTCTGCGTGCCGGATTGCCCGACGTAACCGTACCCCAAGCAGTTGTGCCGGCGCCCCAGCACGTTCCGGTGGTGACCACTCGAGTTGTACCAACCATCCCACCAGATTCCCGCCGGATTCGCGTAGCCTCTCGCGACGTTCTCCGCAACGCCCCCAGGGAAACCCTCCGCCCGAGCCCGTGAGCTCGGTGTTCCGTTCGGGCCGCTATGCCAGATGCGGCCGGCCTTATCCATCGCGGTGCTGTGCTTTCGTGCTGCGCGACAGAGACGAACGTCGAGGAATACGCGGCGCCTTCCGAGCATCTCCCGATAGTCGTTGATGACCTTCGCGTGCTCCTTGTCGCTCTCGGAGATGTCTTCCTCATCGAGTCTCGCGTTGTACGCCTCGACCTTTCGATTGTAGCGGTAGAGATCCGCCTCCTGCTTGTTGCGGGAGAAGGTCTTGAGGTCGACGCGTGCGTTGAGGTTGCTGCGCAGCTGAGCGAGAGCGTCCCCCTCCTCGCCGTCTTCGCCTCGGTGTCGATGCCGCAGTTTCGGAAAGCACACTTCATCGATTTCCTCGAGGAGGTCGCTGTAGATCTTCGACTTGCCGTCAGTCTTGAGCGCGTAAGCGCCCGCGTTGTTCCAGAGCTCCTTGACCGCGTCGACCGCCTCGTCGACCATCTTCTGGCCGTTGACCTCGGGGACCTTGGAGTAATCGGGATGATCCTTCGGCAGGTAGATCTTGGTATCGAAGATGATCCTGAGCGCCTCGGCTCGGAGAGTCTCGAGCTGAGCACGCGCCTGACCGAGATTGCGAAACGCCGAGTGCGTAGCACGCTTGACGAGCTTCTTCTCGACGTCCATGCGCAATTCGGTCAACGCGGCGATGCCGAGCTTGCGGACTTCGCCGCGTCCGGGCGCCTCGAGCTCGGTCCGCTCGACGATCGCCAGGAAGTCGGCGAACTTGTCCGACAAGACCTTGACGTTCTTCGCACGCTCGAGACGCTTGCAGATCGGCTTCGCATCTTCGAGCCCTACGCGCAGTGCTCGATCAGGTGCCGACTCCCAGCCGTGCTTGCGGCTGAACAGGAATCCCCCTTCGGGAACGCTCGCCAAGCCACGCGCCGCCGCGAGAACTTTCGAGGAGAGACGATCGGCGCGTAGATCTCCCTTGCGGCGCGCCCCGCCCTCTTCTAAGGACGTATGGTACTTCACGAGCATCGCACTGGCCTCTTTCTCGAGGCCCGAGCGGAACGCGAAGCGAACCGCGTAGAGAAGCTCCTTCCCTCGCAGCACCTCGGCGGCTTCGCGAACCATCTTCTCGGGGGACCACCTCTCGGCGACGGCGAGCAGCTCCCCCTCCTTGCGTCGGACGATGAGCGCCGCGAACTTCTCCGCCTCGGTCTTCGGTCGCGTCTCTGTCGACTTCTTCGCGGTGCGGGCTTTCGACGGCTCCGCCTCCTCCCGCCACTTGCGCGCGCGTTCGACTCGCGCGGTCAATTCGGCCTCTCGTCGCTTACGCGAAGCGAGAATTCGCTCCTCGAGATCTTCCTGCATCTTCCGAATGCGACCGAGGTGCGACGTTCCGCGATAGCTGGCCAGGGCGTCTTCGAGAACGGCGCGCGCCTCGTCCTCGAGCGTCATCGATTCGAGATACTGGGCCTCACTCTCGAGGTCGTCGAGCCCTTCGGACATCGCCTCGCGAACCGATGACTGGAGCTTCGTGACAGCTTCCTCCTTGTTCGGATCGTCGTTGGCGAGCGACTTGCCCTCGTCCTCGAGGTAGCGAAGCGCTACGCGAAAGTTCCCGGTCTCGATCGCACGGTCACGAAACCGAACGAGCTCGAAGAGCCGGTTGCTCGAGTCGAGCTCGTGCTGCTCTCTCACACGAGCGTGAAGCTCGTGGAAGGGACGGGTCCCATCGCCGAAGTCGACCCCACCGTGCTCTCGAACGAGACGCCCGAGTCGCGCGACGGCGCTGACCTCGATCCGCTCGAGCTGCAGGAGGTCGGCCTTCGCTCCTTCGAGGGCGATGCGCGCGTCGACGAGCTTCTGGGAAACGGGCTCCGATTCAGGCGGGTTGGCTCGCTCCCAGACGAACCACCAGGCAGCGAGACCGACGACGGCCAAGAACGCGACCGCGGGCCCGAGCGTCGTGTCGAAAAGGCGTCCCGAAGACACCCTCTTCACGTGAGTCCGACTCCTCTCCTCTTCGACGAGCTGGATATCGGTTCTTCCGACCTCGATAACGTCGCCCGTCGTCACCTCGGCCTCGGCGATCTTCGCGCAGTTGACGAAGGTCCCGTTGCTCGAGCCGAGATCCTCGACCACGAAGATGTCGTCGCCGCGACCGTCCTCGGGAGCCAGGATTCGAGCGTGCTCTCGCGAGGCCTTCCCATCGTCGAGAACGACGTCGCAATCAGCGCCGCGACCGATGAGTACCGGAAAAGTATCGAACTCGAGGACTTCTGCCCCGCCGGCTGCGTTGACGACCCGGAGATGAAGCTTCATGACGCGAATTCTTTCGCCTGAAGCGGAACACGTCAAGAAATCGCCGTCGTTCTCTAGCGGATATCGGCACTCGCGTTGCCTGGATCTATTCGAGATGCGAATCTCCTTCCGGGAGGCTCCCGGACGGGGTCTTCCCGCCGTCGTGGCGCAATCACCGCGTCGAGCGGGAACGGGGTCCAGGGGAAGGAATTCACTGAACGGGACAGGATCAGGGATGAACTCGAGTCACGAAGTTCCCACCCTCCGCTCTCCGGCGTTTCTGACCGCGGTGGCCTCGGCGCTCTGGCTCTTGACCGGATGCGTGTCGGGACCGGACCGGTCGCACCCCTTCGTCATCCCGGACGAGCAGTTTCGGAGCTACGACGAGCGGCTCGCCGCACAGACGAAGCTGCTCGGCGAATGCCGCGCCGCACCCGTTCCGGTGGAGGTCCGACAGCGCCAGCACGTCGCGATCCGACGATTTACGCAGACTCTCGAAGAGTACACGACAGCGATCGGCGCGATCGCCGAGCTGGGCTCGGAGGAAGACGAGATCCAGGCCCTCGAACGGGTCAAGGGCTCGCTCGACCGATGCCGCTCGCTCCGCCAGAGCCTCGCCGATCTCGCGACCGAGGCCACACTCGCCGCCGACGAAGCCGAGACGCACTTCGAGCGCCTCGAGCTCCGGCCTGAGGATGCCCCACCGGTCGCCGGTATCGAGGACTACCCGCGCTACCTCGCGAGCGCTCGACGACTCTCCGAGATCCTCGGTGAAGTGGACGCGTACCTGACCTCGACGCACCTCCGCGCCGTTTCGGAGGCTTCGACCCAGAACGAAGGCCAGGCGACGACCGTCCACTGCGTGATCCTCTCGGAGATGCCCGCCGTCGATCTCCGTCCTCACCTCGCCGAATATCACCGAGCGTGGAAGACTTGGTATCGCCGCGCTCTGCGGGGAGGCTCGCTCGATGGAGCGATCGCCGTGTATTCCTTCATCGCGAAACAGACGACGCCTCTCGCACCGGACAGCGTTCGCGAGCTTCTCGAGCTCGCCCATGCGAACTTCGAGTATCTCCCATCGCTGGAGGTGCTCGAGCACGTCCTCGCGTCCGTTCGTGAAATCGAGGGCTCGTTCGAGCGTTCCGAGGCCCCGTCGGGTTGGGAGCATGCTCGCGACGTCCTGCGCTCGTCGATTCTGCTGTCGCTCGCCAGTCACGAGAGCGACCTGGCGACACGCGTGGACATCGCGACGAAGGCATTCGAGCTCAGTCGAGAGTTCTCCGCCGAGACGGCGAAGGTCTTCGCGGAAGCGGCCCTCGAGTTCGGACGTGAGGCCATCGCGGAACACCGCTACGTCGACGCCGTCGTCGGCTTCGAGGATATCCTCGGGAAGGGGCCGGGAGCGGACCTCAAATACAACGTCAGTCGCTTTCGCTCGGAAATCGTCGCCGCGGGACTCAAGGACGCTCGCGTCTTCGTCAACACCTACCGAATGGATGAGGCCGGCGAGGCGTTCGAAGAGCTCTCGATGCTCGCGTCGAAAGGAGAGGAGCGCTCGAGACTCGGCGAGGAGCGCTACCGCTTCTACCACCTCGGAATCGATCACTACCTCAAGACGGACCCGGAGCGGGCTCTCGCCCTCGGCCGAGAGGCGCTCGAACGAAATCCCGGAAACGCCGAGTTCCGCCGCAAGACGGATCAGGCACTCATCGCACAGCTGAGGACGCGATTGGGAAACCTGGCTGAGAGTTACCAGACGCACGGCCCGAAGAATATCCGCCAACTCGTCCGCGAGGCGGTTGCGGCCACCACGACCTCGAGCGGCATGGCGGCTTGCGAATCCTTTCTCAAGGAGATCGAGAACGCTTGGATCGCTCGGAGCACGAAGGAGCCGGATCCCGAGAAGCGCTTCCTCCTCGCTCGCGCGAGCGCGCAGCTCGTCGGACGCTCGAAGACCCAAGCGCAGACGCGTGGATCGGTCGCGCTCGTCAAGGCGGTCGAGGCGTCGAGGGCAGCGGAGGATTGGAGCTCGGTCGAGGCCGCGATCACCGCGGCGTACAAGCACTGCCCCGAGATCCAGAGACCGGAATCGTTCCAAGCAGCCTTTCGCGATCTCATTCGTACGCGTCACGACGCGGGAGACCGGGCAGGTCTTCTTGCACACCTCGCGCGGTACACCCTCACGTACCGACGTGATCTTCGAGACGTCGACGACCTGCTCGCAGAGTACGCGAAACCCGAATCCGAGCTAGGCCGCGGTCTCTACCACGTCCTGCGTGACGTCGCCCCGCTCCACGGTGTCGTGCGGAATTTCGAGACGACGGACACCGAGCTCTCGGAGGAAAAGCGACCCGAAACGGTCGCCGTTCTTCCGGTCGAGGAGCTCGCGAACGTGACGAACTGGTGGCGACAGCCTCCACCACTCGAAGCACCGAGCTACAACTTGACCAAAGAAAACACGTCGACCGCGGCGGAAGTGGCCGAGATCTCCGCCGCTCTCCCGACGCTCAAGATCGCGGCGTGGAGCTTCTTCTCGGCCTCCGTCTTGGGAGTGATCGCCGCCTTCGTCGCGACGATTCGCGGCGGCGTCCTTCGATTCGAATACTACGCCATCGTCTCGACTCTCTTCGGTTCGGCCGGCGGCTTTCTCTTGGGTATCATCTAAGGCGATTCTCGCGATGGGCACCTCGACCACCACCTTCGAAGCAGAACGTCCCGCGATCGCACCGCGGTACGTACACCATCTCCGTGGCACTTGCGAGCGTCTGCTCGAGGCGTTTCGCGAGCTCGAATCTCCCCAGACCGACGCGGCGAAGATCCACCGTGACACCGAGTCGCTCGTCGAAGATCTCCAGTCGCTCGGAGACGACCTGGAGACGCGCATCGGACTTTGCCAAGAGCTCGCACGAGCTCTCTCGAGCGACTCCTCGCTTCTCGATGTCGACGGCGAAGACGTCGAAGCCGAGGACGCAGACTCTTCGGGCGAGCAGAGCGTAGCGTGGCATGCCTCCGAGCTTCGGCAAGCGCTCCTCGACTCGCGTCATGTCGCCCAGGATACGAACGAGATCGTCGAAGCCGTCTACAAGATCGCCCCTCTCCGTTCGGAGCTCGGAGCTCTCGAGAGCGACGTCGTGCGCGAGTCCGTAGGCAAAGCACTGATGGGCTGCGGCGTACGTGTCGAGCGAGTCTACGACCATCGGAAACGTCTCGACGAAGCACTGCGCGAGCTCGAAGAGGTCGAGATCGAAGGTGAAGTCGATCTCTCCCCACTGTCGGCTGACGAGCCGGAGCCGAACGCGGAGACGCCATCCGAGGAGCCGGAGCCGGTCGAGTCCTCCGAGCCCGAGGAGGACGACCCCGACGCGATGCTGCAGACGATCGTGATTCCGCGCGCGGATCCGAACGGCATGCAGACGCTCGAGGACGCCCAGAAAGCGATCGCTGCGCAGGCGGCGAAATACGCCGCGGCGAATCCTCGGCCGGCGCGCAAAGAGCCGCTCTCGACGAAAGACTTCGAGCGCGTCCGCGGAGCGATCACGCAGTGGGCGCGCTTGAAGACCTTCGTCCCCAGCGACATCGGCTTCCAGATCGAAGTGGTCGATTGGGACGACGAGCACGCCAGCCGCGTGACGATCGAAGTCGGCTCTTCTGCGCGCACAGCGACCGGAGCCGTACCGAAACTCGAGGAGCTCGACTATCGCGGCGAGCTTCCGCGGTCGCTTCTTCGTGGAGTCCGCGGCAAGCGGGAGCTCGAGAAGCTCTTCACCCAAGAGTCGTGCGAGGATCTCCCTCACGGCCCGCGGGAAGCCGTTCTCGCCGAGGCGACGCAGCGCTTCGACTCGGCCTTCCTCAACTCGTCGATCTGGCCGTTCCTCTCCGAAGGCGAGGATGCCAGCTCCGACCCGAACGCGAACTATCGAATGCGCGTCGAAGCGATTCCGGTTCGTCGAGTGGGGTTCCGGTTTCAGGCGGATTCCGGAAAGCGAGCGGGGACCCGGTTCGAGGCGTGGATTTACGGCGAGGAGTCGAGCGTCTGGGTTCGCAACCTCCCCCGCCTCTGGACGATCAAGGCGGCAGCCTGGTTCACGTCCTTCGCGACCGTCAGCGCCGGGATCGGCTACGGGCTGGCGAAGCTACTCGTCGGCTATTGAGATCGGCTCGCCGCTGCCTTCGATCAGAAGAACCTCACTCGATTCACGGATCGTGAATCTCTCGCGCAGACCGCTTGGCCAGTCGACGTCGAGAAGCCGGCTCGCACGATCTTCGATCGAGAGGGCGAAATGCGCCGTGAGCGTGCCTTGCGACGCCCAACTCGAGCCGCTGCGCAGAACGCGCACCTGACTCTTCCCGCCGTCGTGCAGAACGACTCGAGCACCGATCGCCGCACGATTCGATCTCGTGCCTCGGAGGCGCACGCGGAGCCATCGTCCAGAGCAGTCGTTGCGTAGAACGCTCGGAGCCGCGTCGATGTTGTTGACGACGACGTCGAGGTCTCCGTCACCGTCGAGGTCGCCGCACGCGGCGCCGCGAGAGCTCTTCGGCGTTCGTTCCGACTCCGCGAGAGCCGTGCGGCTCTCCGTGAATCGGCCACGACCGTCGTTGAGGAAGAGCTGATTGCGCTGCGCGTATCCGAAACTGCCCCGCACCCGATCGACCTGCGGGGCGACGTGTCCGTTGGCGACGAAGAGATCGAGGTCGCGATCTCCGTCGGCATCGAAAAAGAAGGTCCCCCAACCGAGAAAACGATAGCTCGCTGCACCGAGTCCGGAAGGGAAGGTCGCCTCGGCGAAGATGCCGTCCTCTGTCGCGTGGTAGAGCGTGTTCGAGTCGTCCTCGAAATGAGTGAGGAAGAGGTCCTCCATCCCCGTACCGCGCGTGTCACCGGCCGCGATGCCCATTCCCGCCTGCGCGACACCGTAGTCGTTGTACGCGAGACCGAGAAAGACTCCGGCCTCGTCGAAGCCTCGCCCCTTTCGGTTGAGAAAGAGGTGGTTCGCGCGTGTGTCGTTCGCGACGAGCACGTCCGGAAAGCCGTCGCGGTCGACGTCGCACACGAGCGTGCCGAGACCGAAGCTCGCCGGAACCTTCGAGATCCCCCACGCCGCGCTAACGTCGCGAAACTTGCCGCCGCCGAGGTTTCGATAGACTCCGTCGCGGGCGGGAACGAGTCCTCCGGGGCCACAGAAGATCCTCTGCCCTTTGTACGAGCAGGACACGTCACCGCGCTTCTTCGTCTTCCCACGATCGAACTCGACGTAGTTCGCGACGAAGAGATCGACGAGTCCGTCTCGATCGAAGTCGGCAAAGCTCGCCGCGGCGCTCCAGCGCGGATCCTCGGCGCCGAAGGACTTCGCGCCCTCGAAGCGACCGCCCCCACGATTCAGAAAGAGACGGTTGACACCCTGGTTCGCGACGTAGACGTCGAGGTCTCCGTCGTTGTCGACATCGGCACAGGCGACGCCACTCCCCCAGCCCGTGTCGCCGAGGCCCGACGCATCGGTGACGTCGACAAAACGCCACGCCCCGTCATTGCGGTAAAGTCGATTGCGCGGCGAGGACTTCGACGTCTCCCACTCCGAGCCGTTGACGAAGTAGATGTCGAGATCGCCGTCCCCGTCGTAGTCGAAGAGGGCGACGCCGCTGCCGTTCACCTCGACGATCCAGTCCTTCTCGCGAGAGCCCATGCGGTGAACGAAGTCGATGCCCGAGACCTTTCCAACCTCGTGAAAGACGGGCTTCGCCGCGTCTTCCGCGCTGGCGGTGAAGATCGGCAGAATCGTCAGCCAAAGAACTGTCGCGCTTCGCCGAGCGCCATCGAGCTTCGCCATCGGGCCCTTGTCGAGATCGAGTCGTTCGCAGACAATGAAGCGATTATCTAGATTCCCCGGAATGAGAACAAGTCGCGTGCTTCGAATCCGCCTCGCTATCACTCTTCTCACCGCAACTCTCGTCCCCGCGCCGAACGCTCGACTGGACGAGCAGGCGAAGGACGACAGCGACGAGGTACGAGAGCTGATGCTGCGCGGCGACTTTGCCGAGGCTCTTCGGAGACTCGACCGAATTGCCGCGCAGCGGCAGATCGCCCCCCGCCTCGAATCGTCGCTTCGCTCCGAGTGCCTCTTCCGTCTCGAGCGCTGGGCCGAAGCCGAAGAGGCGCTCGAGTCGACCTTGAAGCTGACTCCGCGTGAAGCGACGGATGAGCGGCTCGAGCTGCGCGTTCGACTCGCGGGAGCCCGCTCGTCCCAGGGCGCTCACGGCGAGGCGCTCGAGGCGCTCGACGCGGCCTTCGACGAGCTCGCCGGGTTTTCGAGGAAAAGAGAGCTCCTTCTGCACAGAACGGCGATTCGCCTCAGCCTGCCCGCCCACGAATACGCGCGCGTATCGAAGCACGCCGAGGCGTTGCTCGCCCTTTCTCCGAACGACGCGTTCGCTCGATTCACACGTGGCATCGCCGCGGCCAAGCTCGGTCGGTTCGAGCGCGCGCTCACCGACATCCCCTTCGGTTTGCAGCTCGACGGCGCCGCACGAGACGCGCGATTCGAGCTCGCGCTCGTCCACTCGAAGCTGAATCAGCCGCGACGAGCGCTCGAGCACCTTCTCGCGATTCTCGAGAAGGACCCGTACGACTCCGAGGCGACGTACCAGACGTCTCGTGCGCTCATCGCCTTGCGCGAGCCGGCAAGCGCTCGCCTCGGCGCCCAGGTGATCAAGTACTTCGAGACGCTGCGCGCTGCCATCGGAGAATCGTCCCGCGCCGAGCACGCCGCTCGAGACGGCCGCAGGGCCGAGGCCGCGATCCTTCGTGCCGCGCGTCGGGAACGCCTGGGCGACTACGCCGGAGCTCTCCAGGAGCTCGAGTTCGCGTCCGGACGGGACCCGGTCTCGGTCGATCTCCAGCTCGCGATCGCGTCGTTCTTCGCTCGGCACGGTGCCCTCGCGAACGCCACCGCGAGGCTGCCGAACGTTCGCCCCGAAGGACGGCTCTCCCCGAACGACGTGAGGCGCGTTCTCGCGCTCGAGGGAGAGATCGGCAAGGCTCGGGAGAAGCTCGCCGCCCTTCGGGACGGCCAATCGTCGCGCGCCCGACGGCGATTCTCGGAACATGGATGGAGCGCCGCTGCCGACATCGAAGGCTGGCTGCGCGCAGCCCGACGCGACGGAGACGTCGCAGCGGCCGATCGTGTCGCTCGCCTGATCCTGGCGCAGAAGCCGGCATCGATCCCGGCTCTCTCGCAGCTGGTGGAGACGACCCGCTCGCCGGCGCTCGCGATTCCGCACCTCCACTTCCTCTCCCGCCTCTCTGCCGTGAAACCCGACGACGCGGCTCTGAAGAGAAGGCTCGCCGAATTCCGATACATCTGGATCGGCGACGCGAAGGCTACGCCGAAGAAACGCACGCGAAAGGAATGACCGATGATCCTCGGAATGGGTGACTGGCTCCAGGCAACGATCGGCGTGACGGTAGTGTTCACTCTCGCGCTCGTCTCGTACGCGCTCGTACGTCGGGCGCTCCTGCCCTTCCTCAAGAAGGCGATCAGCAAGAGCGCGATCAAGTGGGACGACGTTCTGCTCGATCAGAAGCTCCTCCACCGCATCGCGCTCGTCGCGCCATTCGCGCTGATTTGGATCGTCATCGAGCTGATTCCGCACATCGGGCGCTCGTGGCCGATCCTCATCGAGAACAACTGGCTCCCGCTGGTCGTCTCGGGCACCTGGCTCGAGCCCGTCCAGCAGCTCGCCCAGGCGGCTCTCGTCGTCGTCGTGATCCTGATGTTCGGCGCAGCGATCGATGCCTGCCACCGCTTCTACCGAACCTTCCCCATCTCGCGGGAGCGGCCGATCAAGGGCTACCTGCAGATCGCCAAGATCGTTATCACGATCTTCGGTGTCGTGATATTCCTCGCGGTCCTGACGAACCAGGAGGTCGGCTACTTCGTCACCGGCCTCGGCGCGATGACGGCGGTCCTGCTCTTGATCTTCAAGGACACGATCCTCTCGCTCGTCGCTTCGGTCCAGCTGACCCAGAACGACATGATCCGCGTCGGCGATTGGATCGAGATGCCGGGACAGAACGCCGACGGCGACGTGATCGACATCGCGCTCCACACCGTCAAGGTGCAGAACTGGGACAAGACGATCACGACGATCCCGACGTCGAAGCTGATTCAGGACTCGTTCAAGAACTGGCGCTCGATGCCGCTCTCGGGCGGCCGTCGCATCAAGCGCTCGATCTCGCTCGACATGTCGAGCGTCCGCTTCCTCACGGACGAGGAGATCGATCGCTTCAGCAAGTTCGCGCCGCTCGCGAAGTACATGGAGGACAAGCTCGCGGAGCTCGAGAAGCACAACTCGTCACTCGAGGTCGAAGAGGGCGACTTCGGCGACCCGCGACGCCTGACGAACCTCGGCACGCTCCGCGCCTACGTGATCCAGTACCTCAAGTCGCACCCGAAGATCCACCAGCACGGCATGACGCTGCTCGTGCGGCAGCTCCAGCCGAACGCCCAGGGGCTCCCGCTCGAAATCTACGGGTTCACGAACGACACGGCGTGGGTCAACTACGAGGCGATCCAGTCGAACATCTTCGACCACCTGCTCTCGATGCTTCCCGAGTTCGGGCTGCGGGCCTTCCAAGAGCCCACCGGCTCCGACATCATCGAGGCCGAGCGTCGCGCGCAGTAGTCTCGCCGAGTATCAAATATACGATTGAATCGTCGGCTTGACGATGATTTCGGGCACGTTGGCACGCGGTGGCAACTTCGCGACCGCGACGACCATCGCGGCGATGTCCTCGGGTTGGAGGATCTTCGCACGGTGCTCCTTCGGGACCTCGACGGGACGGCGATCGAGGATCGGAGTCTCGACCTCGCCCGGATAGAGGTTCGTGACGCGAACGCCGTTGTTGCGCTCTGCGTCACCCGCGAAGAGACCGAGCGCGCTCATCGCGAACTTCGAGGCGCAGTAGGCGACTCCACCGAGGGCCGCGGCACGCTTGCCGGAGGTCGAGTTGATGTTGACGATCAGACCGTCGCCGCGCTCGCGCATCTCGCTGATGACCTCGCGCATGCAGTAGAACGCACCGTTTGCGTTGACGCCGACGATGAGATCCCAGTCGTCGGGCGTCGTGTCGCTCACCGAACGTCGGGGCACGTTCGTGCCGGCGCTCTGGACGAGAATGTCGATCCCGCCGAGCTCCTCGCGCGCCCACGCGAAGAACGCCGAGACGTCGTCCGAGTTCGCTACGTCACAAGTCTTGTAGACGATCGCCGGATCACCTTGGTGAAGAGAAGCGGTCTCGGCGAGCGGCTCCTCGCGACGACCCGAGACGGCGACGCGGCTCCCTTCCTTCGCGAACGCGAGCGCGATGCCACGACCGATTCCTGTTCCGCCGCCCGTGACGACGACACGTTTACCCGTGAGCTCACTCATCCCGAATCTCCTTCCTCAAGTCTACTTTTCTTCCTTCGCCTTCTCGAACAGCGCGTCGAGCGCGCGTGACATCGCGGTGGGGCCGGAGCTTTCCTTCTTCGCTTTGGGGCCCCCACCTCCGGAAGAGCGCCCCCCGCCTCCGCGTTTCGAGCCTCCGCGTTTCTGGTTGCGCTGTGGAGGACGGTTTTGACGAGGCGGTCCACTCTGCCTCGATCGCTTTGCCCCGCCGCCGTTCTCTTGACCCGGCACGTCGTCGAGTCGCATCGAAAGAGCGATGCGGCGACGGCCGAGGTCGACCTCCATGACCCTCACCTTGACGACCTCACCCGCCTTGACGACGCCGTGCGGGTCGCGGACGAACTCGTGCGACATCGCCGAGACGTGTACGAGGCCGTCTTGGTGCACGCCGACGTCGACGAAGGCACCGAAGTTCGTCACGTTCGTGACGACGCCCTCGAGGGTCATGCCGACGTCGAGGTCCTCGAGCGTCTCGACGCCATCGAGAAACTCCGCCGTCTTGAACTCGGGACGCGGATCGCGACCGGGCTTCTCGAGCTCCTCGAGGATGTCGCTGACGGTCGGGACGCCGAACTGCTCGTCGGTGAGGGTCGATGGGTCGACCGAGCGGAGGAACGAGCGGTCGCCGATGACCTGATCGATGCTCCGCGATCTGCTCGAGAGCAGCCTCTCGACGACGGGGTAAGCCTCCGGATGAACGGCCGACCGATCGAGGGGATTCGTCCCCTCCTGAATGCGCAGGAAGCCCGCCGACAGCTCGAAAGCCTTGGCCCCGAAGCGGGAGACCCCGAGGAGGTCCTTCCGCTCGGCGAAGGGGCCGTTCTCGTCGCGGTGCGAGACGATCTTCTGGGCGTGCGTCTTGTTGATGCCCGAGACGCGCGCGAGGAGCGGCGCCGAGGCCGTGTTGACGTCCACCCCGACCGCGTTGACGCAGTCCTCGACGACCGCACCGAGCGATCGACCGAGCGCGCGTTGGTCGACGTCGTGCTGGTACTGGCCGACACCGATCGACTTCGGCTCGATCTTGACGAGCTCGGCGAGCGGGTCCTGAAGACGTCGTGCGATCGAGACCGCGCCGCGGAACGAGACGTCGAGGTTCGGAAACTCCTTCGCGGCGAGCTCCGAGGCCGAGTAGACCGAAGCGCCGGCCTCCGAGACCATCAGCTTGTCGATCTCGCGACTCGCGTTCTTCTTGATGACCTCGTTGACGAGTCGCTCCGTCTCGCGCGACGCCGTTCCGTTGCCGATCGCGATGAGCTCGATCGAGTGCTTCTCGATCCAGGCGCTGATCGCGGCGATCGATTCGTCCCACGAGTTGCGCGGAGCGTGCGGGAAGATCGTCGAGTGCTCGATGAGCTTGCCCGTCCCGTCGACGATCGCGACCTTGACGCCCGTGCGGAGTCCCGGATCGAGCCCGATCGTCGTCTTGCTGCCGGCCGGGGCCGCGAGGAGCAAGTCGCGTAGATTCTCGGCGAAGACGCGGATCGCCTCCTCCTCGGCCTCGCCCTTCATGCGACCGACGAGCTCGACCTCGAGGTGGGCGAGGATCTTCTCGCGCCACGCGCGTCGCGCCGTCTCGACGAGCCAATCGTCGGCCGGGCGCCCTCGGTGCGCGATCCCGAAGCGACGACAGACGGCTCCTTCACCGCGACTCGATTCGCGCTTCTCCTTCCCCTTGTCGTCAGGCTCGGCGACGAGCGAGAAGCGAATCACGCCTTCGTTGCGAGCTCGAAGAAGAGCGATCTGTCCATGTGACGGGATCTTGCGATACGGCTCCGTGTAGTCGAAGTAGGACGAGAAATTCGCG
>CAYZGY010000031.1:1916-21710 GCA_964478085.1 uncultured Planctomycetia bacterium | reverse complement strand
GCGTCCTCAGCGTCAGCCTCGATGACGGCATGGTCGTGTACGTCAACAATCAGGAGATTCAGCGCGTCAACATGCCGGGTGGTGCGATCACGAAGGACACCGAGGCTTCGGGGACAGTCGGGGACGCTCCCAACGAGCCGGCGTACGAAGTGAATATTCCCAAGGGGGCCCTCCAGGAGGGAGAGAACCAGCTGGCGGTTAGTGTGCACAACACGAACCTCGGCAGCTCCGACCTCTCGTTCGTGCCGACGCTCGCCAGCCGTCGCGTGATTCTTCCCGAAGAGATCGCGACCGTCCCCGTCGTCGTCAATGAGGGACACTTCCGTATCGGCGCGGCCGACCGATTCATCGAGCTCTACAACGACAGTGACGACGAGATCGATCTCAGCGGCTTTCACCTGAGCGACTCGTTCGCGGACCTGACGAAATTCGTGATCCCGAACGGTACGACGATCGCGAGTCGTGACTTCCTCGTTTTCTCGCAGGCGGATCTCGGCTTCGACCTCGAGGTCATCGACGAGGTCAAGGAGCGCGTCGAGATCGTCCTCTCGAACTCGGCCGGCTCTCGCGTCGTCGACGCTCGCATCTTCGAGCCGAGCTACGACGGGCTCAGCGAATCGCGCATGCCGGACGGCGAAGAGCGCTTCGCGCCGGCGGCGACGCCGACTCCCGGCGCGCCGAACGAGACCGACGTCGTTCGCGATGTCGTCTTCAACGAGATCATGTACCACCCGATCTCGGGTTTTGTCGAAGACGAGTTCATCGAGTTCTTCAACCGCGGCGAGTCGAGCCGCGACATCAGCGGCTGGCGAGTCGTGGGAATCGGCGGCTACGAGTTCCCTCCCGGAACGACGATCGGCGCCGGTGACTACCTCGTCATCGCGAGAAATCCTCCGAGGATTCAGGCGACCTACGGCCTCGACGGCACGGTCGTGCTCAACCAGGCGTACACGGGCTCGCTCGCCAACGGTGGCGAGCGAATCAGCCTCGAAGACCCGCTCGGCAACGAGGTCGACAAGGTGACGTTCTCCGACGGCGGCGACTGGTCGCGTTGGGCGGACGGCGGTGGAGCATCCCTCGAGAAGATCGATCCGTTCGCCGAGAGCTCCGTCGGCGCGTCTTGGGACGCGAGCGACGATTCGGACGAGGCGAGCGTCGGGACCTACACGTACACCGCACGTCACGGCGGCGGTGAGTCCGACTTTGGCATGCTGCTCCTCGCCGAGGGCATCACGATCGTCGATGACATCACGCTCGTTCGGTCGACCGGGGGCTCGAATCTGGTCTCGAACGGACACTTCAACTCGAACACGAGCGGTTGGCGCATCGAGGGAACGCACATCTCCTCGGGCCGTACGACCGATCCTGATGAGCGAATCTCGGGCAACGGAAGCATGAAGCTCATCTCGTGGAACGGTACGGGTGACTACAAGGTCAACCGCATCGAGACGAACACGGGCACCCAGTCGAGCAACGTGCTCTACCGAATCACGTTCAAGGCTCGCTGGCAAATCGGTAGCGCGTCGCTCCTCGGCATCGGCTACTACAACGTCGGCAATCCGTCGAGCCCCGGAATCGCGGGCTCCTCGTTTCTGAGCATCCCTGCGACTCTCGGATCTCCGGGCGAGATCAACACTGTGACCGAGCGCCAGCTCGATCGGACCGGATCGACGAACATGGGGCCGGCGATCGATCGAGTCCGCCAGTCGCCCGCGGTTCCGGAGACGAGCGAGACGGTCACCGTCAAGGCCCGCGTGCGTGATCCTGACGGTGTCGCTTCGGTTCGCCTCCGCTATCGCACGAACACCATCAACGGCTCGTACACGACCGTCACGATGGTCGACGATGACGGCAACGGGATCTACTCGGGAACGATTCCGGGGCAGTCGAACGGCACTCGCGTGATCTACTACGTCGAGGCGGTCGACGAGGAAGGTGAAACGGGCCGCTACCCGCGCGATATCATGGAGCGTTCGCACCCACCGGTTGTCGATCCTGACACGGCTCCGCGTACCGAGGAGCTCTTCCTGATCTACCGTCACGACACGCGTCACCCGAACACGAACTACCACGACTTCCGCTTTATTCTGCCCGAGGAGCACGAGCAGGAGCTCGGCAGCCGTCGTGTCCTCTCGAACAAGATGATGGACGGTTCGTTCATCTTCGGCGGGACGGACATCTACTACAACTCGCGTATCCGCATGGCGGGTAGCCCTTGGCTGCGCCCGAGTGGAGGAAGGTTCGACCGAAGCTGGTCGTTCAAGATTCCCAAGGACAAGCCACTCAACGGTCGCAAGACCGCGTTCAACCTCGACGAGCACGGCTCGGATGGTAAGGAGCGTCTTTCTCACTTCCTGCTTCGTCGAACGGCCGGACGCACGCGCGTTCCGTACTTCGACTTCCACGCTCTCGTTCGATTCCAGCTCAACGATGTCGAAACCGGGACGTACGAGGCGCTCGACAAACCGAACCGTCAGTACATCGACTTCTGGTTCCCCGACGATTCGCACGGGGCCCACTACGAGATGGACGACCGTTTCAGCTTCGACGACAACGGTAATCGAACCGGGAATGCGGAAGGTAAGGTTCTCTATCCACCCTACGGATCGACATCCGGAGGAAACAACAAGGAGAACTACCGCTGGTACTTCGCGCTGCGAAATCGCAAGACTGCGGACGACTTCGCCCCCTTGATCGACCTCTGTCGGATCATGTCGCCTTCGGCGACGAGCAATTCGAACTTCGACAATCGAGTCTTCGACATTCTCGACGTCGACGCCGTCCTCAAGTGTCTCGCTGTCGAGCTCAACATCGACCACTGGGATACTTGGGGCGGAAACCGCGGCAAGAACTGCTACTGGTATCAGGCTCCGTCCGACCGACGTTTCCGTCTCTGCGCCTGGGATCTCGAGCTCACTTACGGCAATCCCAATAGCGGCAATTTCAATATGCCGAGCTCGCCGTTCAGCGGTACCTATCCGAACCACTTTTCGGAGGTGTCGCGAATGCTGACGCGTCCGATCATTCGTCGGAAGTACTACGGTATCCTCAACAACATGCTCGACCGCGTGTACTACACGGGAGGAGATTCTCCTCTGACACGCTACATTTCGGCGCTTTCGGGGTCCGGTGTCGGTTCGACCGGAACGGTCTCGAATTTCGTCAACTCGCGACGCAACTACATCCGCGGTCGCGTCCAGCCCGCCGGCTATCCGAACCTGCGCCTCGTCATCACGACGAACAGCGGCAACAATTTCACGCACAACGGACCGGAGACGACGATCGACCTGCGCGGCGACGCGCCGACGGAAATCTGCTCCTTCGTCGTGACGCGAAACGGTGAGCCGCTCGCGGACATCGAGACGCGTTTCTCCACGTCCGACATCCGCGACTGGTTCCTCGACGACATTCCCGTCGTCGCCGGAACGAACGATATCGACATCATCGGCTTCAACGACATCGGCGAGATCGTCGACTCGGACTCGATCCGCGTGACGAGCACGGTCGGTTTCGATCCGCCGGAGCTCAACGACATCGACCCGGACGTCGTCCTCGCAGGCGGGCAGATCGCCCTGACGGGAACGAACTTCCACGATGGGCTGACAGTCCTGATCAACCTCGGTGATACCTACGAGGCCGAGAACATCGAGTTCGACGAAGGTGTCGATCCCACGACGATCATTTGCACCGTTCCGGAAACCGTGCCGCAAGGAGTTGCCACGGTTCAGGTGCGCAACGTCGACGATCAGACGACCGATCCCTTGCCGCTCACGGTCCTGCCACCGGCACCGAAGTTCATTCGCGGAGACAGCAACCTCGACGGACGTGTCGACGTCAGTGATCCGGTCAAGATCGCCCGCGTGCTCTTCGCTGGGCTCACGACGACGTGCGAGGATGCGCTCGACGCGAACGACGACGGAGACATGAACGTCACCGACGCGATCTTCCTCTTTGACTACCTCTACCGACGAGGCGAGACGCCGTCGGCGCCGTATCCGCTTCAGGGCTTCGATCCGACCGACGGAGACGGGCTCGGTTGCGAAGAGGGGCTGTAGGCTCCTTTTGGGGGGGCTTTCGGGAAGCTCGTCTCTCGATCGCGGAGGAGCCGCGATCGATTCACCTCCGACCAGCAGGGTCCTTCAGGCAGGATCTAACTCGAGAATCACCCGATAAATCGGAGTTTTTGGCCCGCTGGGGCGAGAAAATCCGCGGAGTCGAGAAGGGCGCTCGCACTTTTTCGGAACAGCGCTCTTCTTGATCCCGCTCTCGCCGTCGTCAGAATAGTGGGACCATGTCGGCGACGACCCAGATCGAGAAGGTCGCGTTCGGGAAACTCATCTTCCGGAGCGGACCTCGCCAAGGAGAAAGTGTCACAATCGACGCCGAACGCTTTCGGCTCGGTCGCGACCCGGACAACGATATCTCCCTCGACCACGACCTCGTCTCGGGGCGTCACTGCGTCGTGATATCGGAACCCGATGGCTTTCGCCTTCGCGATCTCGACTCCAAGAACGGGACGTTCCTCAACGACGAGAGAATTCGTGACGCACGGCTGAGCGATCGCGATCGGATTCGGCTCTGTCACGGCGGACCCGTGCTCGAGTTTCGCGTCACGATCGAGCTCGAGGACGAGGCCGACGCAAAGCGTCCCGTATCGACGATCGCCGAAGTGCCACCGGCCGTCGTCGCGAGCGAGACCGGAGTGCGTCGCGTCGTCGCGGACTCGCTCGGCGAAATGGCGAAGTACCAGCGCCGCACGGCAGTCGGAGTCGGGCTCGGAATCTGTATCGCGCTCTCGATCGGCTTTCTCTTCGTGTCGAAATCGCTCGAGCAATCGGGCTCGGGAGATTCGGGAGTCGTCCGGTCGGGGATGCGCAGCGCAGGCACGACGAACGGCTCCTCGGTAGCGGGGCGACTCGCCCTCGATTTGAAGCCGATCTTCAGCAGCCAGTTTCGGTCGTACCGTGTGACGGGAATCGGAACTGCACGCATCGAGAATCGCTCGGACGAGCCGATTCGGAAAGCGCAGCTCCTCGTCGACTTCACGCGCGAGGGTGCCGGCTTCCTCGCTGAGGTGATGCGCATCGACCTTCCCGAGATTGCGCCCGGCGACACGTTGAGCGTTCCGTTGCGGCCGGTCTTCTCGCGGAAGATCATCACGGATCGTTCGCTCGAGGCGACCGTCGTCGCCCAGCTGATCGTCGACGGCGGCATCGTCGAGGCGCTCGATCGGGCCGTGACGGTTCACGACTACCACGCGTTCAGCTGGGCGGAGCCCGAACGCGTGTCGGTCTTCGTCGACTCGAACGACGCTGCGGTGCGTGCCTTCGTCGACGCCGCGTGGAGCTACCGACCCGAGACGGGCCGAGAGGAGTTCCCTCCGCGCAACGTCGTCGGGGCGGCGACCTTGCTGTCGGCACTCGCCGAACGTGGCGTACGTTACAAGCCGGACGCGGAGACACCCGTTTCCGTATCTGCTGCGGGCGACGCACGTGACCGAATCAACTACCCGGGCGAGACACTCCTGCGGAGCACAGGAGACTGTGACGATCTCGTCGTGCTCTGCTGCTCGATTCTCGAAGCGGCGCGCATCCCGACGGCGATCGTCGAGGGGGACTCTCACGTCCTTCTGCTTTTCGACACCGGATTGAGCGTCAACGATGAGTCGCGCTCCTCCCTCTTTTCGAGTGAGTCCTGCGTCGTTCGGAACGAGACGATCTGGCTTCCGATCGAGGCGACCGATCTCGCCCGCGCTGAAGGTTCGTTCGAGGGCGCTTGGGCCGGGGCGTGGCGTCGGGTGGGGGCGATTCGTGAAGAACGGATGCGCGTCGTCGACGTCCGAGCCGGCTGGGAGAAATTCGAGCCACTTCATCGCGCGCCGTCGAACTCCATCCTCGAGATCATCAACGATCCCGAAACTTGGAAGCTCGCCGACATCTCGTCAGCGATCGCCGAGGCGCTCGAAGAGGTACGTCTGCACGCTCGGGGCAATCTCGAAGAGGGGCTCGGCCGTCTGCGGGAGGACTACGAGGGGGCCGAGCTCGCACAGGCCGAGGCGTACCTCTTCTCGAGTGGTGGAATGTTCCGCGATGCCGCGACCGTCCTACGTCGCGCAATCTTCGGAGAGAAGACTCCCGATTCCGTCGCCGCGTTCGAGTCGCTCCGGCAGTCTCGGTGGACCCCGGCACCGCCATTCGACATCGCGGTGCTGCTCAACGATCTCGCGCTCAACGTCGCGCTCGGCTATCGCGAGCGGGTCGTGCTCGAGCGTGCCGCGGCGTACCTCGAGGTCGCGCTCTCCGCGTTTCCGGAAGACCTTCCCGAGAGGGCCGAGATGATGCTGCGACTCGGCCTGATTCACCTTCAGTGTGGCAATCCCGAGGAGCATCGTCGCTGGACATGCGACGCGCTCGCGAAGAATCCCGAGCTCGAGGCGACGCTCGACGCGGTGTTGCTGGGCGACGGTACGGTCGCGACTCATTCTTCCGAGAAAACGGACGCGTTGCGTAAGTTCTTCGAGCGGGGACTTCGGTCTTCTCGGGCCAGCTCTTCTCGGACCAGCGCCCCCCGATAACCGTCGAAAGGTCCCGCGGAAGTCCCGATTTTTCGACGGCTTCCGGCGGTCGTGGTAGCTTTTTCAGGCGTCTCGTCGAGGCGTCGAAACCCACGATCGTCGAACGAGATGAAAACAGCAATCTGGACAGCCGGACTGGTGCTCTTCTTGGCGCTTACCAGTCTCGCGTTCGTGTTCAAGCCCCTTCCGGGTAGCGCGCAACGCGCTGGTGCCCGCGACGAGGCGGCCGAGCCGGACCGCCGGGATCGGCTCGACGCGATGCAGGATGACGTCCGCGCGACGTTCGAGGTGGTGCGGTCGAGCCTCGCTCGGGAGTCGGAACGTGTCGGACAGCAGGTCTGTCAGCTCGACACGACACCGATCGTGCAGCTGCTCCAAGGCTGGGAGGTCAACACGACCGCGCGTGCGGAGATCGCCGAGAAGATTCGAGGTCATCTGGTCCGTTGGAAGATCTCACGAGGTGTCGAGTTCGCGATCGTCGTTTCGCAAGGCGGCCAGCTCATCGCCAGCACGGACATCGCAGAGTATTCGGAGCGTATACCGACGGCTTCGCAGCGGGACCTCTTCGGGAGCTTTGCGAAACCGCACCTCGGTGGACGGGATTGTGACGTCGTTATCGATGCGCTGCCGACTCAGCTCGTGCGAGTTCGTGCATCGAACGCGAGCGACAGCGAGGGCAACGCGGCCGAGCAGCGAGTCGACCCCGACGCGCAGCCAGCGACGCTCGTCGTCAGCGCGGTGCGTCCACTTTGGGTTCGTCCCGACGCGCCTCATTCGCTCTTCATCGCCGGTTCGTTGCTGTCGTCGGTCGTGACACGCTTCGAGCGCAAGGGATCGGAAGGGCTCGAAGCGGAGATCGACTGGCACGTCTTCAGCGTTGCGGGCACAGGGGTTTCACGAGTCTACGGTGGAGCGAGGCAAGGAAACCTCGTTCGCCGAAGTCTCGTCAGCGAGCTTCGTCGAGAGTCGACGAGCGAGCTCGGAGCGTTCAAGCTCGTCGGGCCTCAGGTCGGACGATGGGCGTCGATCCAGTCTCGTGGAGGAGAGTTCATCGGCGGTTGGGGTGTGACCGTAGCGCAGCCCTACCTCGAAGAGACGATCAAGCCGCGGGTCATCGAGGCTGTCGAGCCAGAGCTCGGAGCTCTTCCTGATTCATCGGACATCGTCGTCATCGCGGGGATCTTGCTCGCGGGTGTCGGTCTCCTTTGGCTCTTCTTGGCGCTCTGGGCGAAGTTCGTCCGACCAGCACCGACCCGTCGTGTCCGCCGAGCCGAGCCCGATTCGCGATCGAGCCGTCAATTCGTGACGAGCGCTGAGCAGACGCAGCGATCCTTCGACAGATTCGACGCGAGTTGTCGCTACTTCCTGCACCGCGCGCAGGAGCTCTTCGACGAGAAGCTGCGGGCGACCGGCGTCTTCTCGGAAGACCTCGACGCGAAGACGAAGAAGCAGTTCCAGGGGCTCGCCGATCGAGTCGACGGGTTCTCGGAAGAGTTCCACTCGTCGAACGGCGAGTTCGATCGCAAGTTCGAGGACATCGAGAAGACACTTCGAGCTTTCGTCGCCGTCCTCGAGGACAGTTGGCGTGAGAAGTCGGTGAAGACGGTCGGGGCCGCGACGGATCGTGTCGTCGGAGATCAAAAGGCCGCCGTCGACGAGTTCCGAGCGGAAGTTCAAGAAGCTCAGGAACGCGGACGACAGCTCGCGGAAGAGGTCGGAGCTCTCCGGGAGTCGGACGCGAAGCTCCGCGCGCAGTTGGCCGAATCGGCGGCGACCGAAGCCGAGCTCCGGCAGCGTCTCGAGGAGACGCACCTGCGTGGCGAGCAAGCGGCGATGCAGGAGAACGCCGCCGTGCGTCGCCTACAGAGCGTCGAGTCGTCCGAAAAGCGGAGCGCTCGTGAGGTCGAGACGCTGCAACGCCGCGTCGAGGATCTCGAGCGCGCCGAGAAAAAGTGCAAAGAGCTCGAGGGGAGAGTTCCGCAGCTCGCGGCCGAGAACGACGAGCAGCGCAGCCGCATCGCCCAGTTGGCGAAGAATCTCGAGCTCGTCGAGGAAGCTCTTCGATCGTCCGAAAGTGAAACGGGCGAGGAGCGTGATCGTGCTTGCCAGCTCGAAGAGGAGATCGAGCAGGCGAAGCAGAGTTTCGAGGACGCCAAACGTCTCTTCGCCGAGCAGCAAGCCGAGATGAAAGCGCGGGCGCGCGAGTCGGCGAACGAAGCCTCCGGTCGACTCGAGGCCGCGACGGCCGTTCTCGAAAAGCGCGCCGGTGAGCTGACCGACGAGGTCGGAGAGGTTCGGCAGGAGCTCGAAGCCGCGAGAAGCTCCGAGGCCGATCTGGAAGAGCGTGCAGGGCAGCTGGCGCTCGAGGTCGACGAGCTGCGCGAAAAGCTGAGCTCGGCGCGTGACTCGGAAGACGGGTACGAGAAGCGCGCTGGTGAGCTTAGCGAAGAAGTGAACGAAGTACGGCAGGAGCTGTACGCCGTGAGTAACTCGGAAGCGGTCCTCAAGGAAGAGCGAGTCGCGCTCGAGAACGAGAACGCCTCGCTGCGTGAAGAGCGCGAGTCGTACCGCCAGAAGGCGGTGAAGCTCGAGCAGCAGAACGCTGCGATCATCAACCAGATCGAGTCGCTCAAGGTCGATCACGACACCGCCAAGCGAGAGGTCGCCGACGCGCACGACCGACTCGAGAGTGCGCAAGACGGCGACATCGATCCGCTCGGCGGGCTGATGGGGATGGACGACACGTCGATCGAGACGTCGGACGCCGCTCAAGATCGCGAAGACTTCCTGCGTCTCTACGAAGAGATGGATGAAATGCGCGCGCAGCTCGAGATCGAGCAGCGTGGACGCCGAGAGCTCCAGGAGGAGCGAGACTCGCTCGTCGCGCAGATCGATCATCTCCAGAACGAGGTTCGCTCGACGAAGAAAGCTGCTCGTGACGACTCGGAACTCGTCGCGCATTGCGCGGCTCTCGAGCGCACGAAGGCGGAGCTCGAGGATCGCGTCGTCACGCTGACCAAGGAGGTCGGCGAGATGCGCCACGAGATCAACGGCGTGCATGGGCTTCAAGGGACGCTCGTGACGGGGAACCTGCCGACACCGCTCGCTGCGGTCGACCCGTCACTGAAGGTCATCGTTTGGAATCCAGCGGCCGAGAGCTTCTGGGGCGTCACGGCAGCCGAGGCCCTCGGAGGACAGCTCGACCAAGTCGCGCTTCTCTCGCAAGAGCTTCGAGATCGCATCGTGGCGGACGTTCGTCGGCGTCTCGATGATCAAGAACCGGGATCGACGCCGTTCCTCTCGATCGAGAGATCGGATGGGAGGACGAAGCACTTTCGTCTCCACTACGAGCCGGTTCGTAATGTCGAGGGGCAGCCGGAGGGCGTCATTGTCAGCGTCGAGGACGTCACGGAGACGACCGACCGTGCGATCGAATGCGAGCTTCAGACGCAGTTCCAGGATACGCTCACGGCATCGATTCCGCTGGCTCTCGTCGTTACCGATCCGAAGCTCCGCGTGATGTCGTGGAACCCACACGCGACGGACATCCTCGGAGTTGCCGAGGACGACGCGCTCGGTCACGAGCTTTTCGACCTGGCGCTTCGCACTGACGTCGACGAGTTCCAGCGCGAGTTCCGCACCATCTCGGACGGAGGGAAGGCCGGTCGCTTTATCTGCAAGCCGATCAACGGTGCGCCGGGCGGGGACCCCATCGATCAACTCGTCACGGTGTCGCCGTTCGTCATGGACAGCGGTGAGTTCCGAGGCTGGGTGTTGCTCGTCGAGGAGATCGTCGGAGAGGTCGCGTAGTGTTTACGAACGGATTCCCGGGCACGGGAATCCGCGGCAGAATTCGGCGACCTGCTCTTTGATCGAGGCGAGCTTCGCTTCGTCTTCGCGGTTCACGCAGGCCTCGTCCATCCACGTAGCGATCTGCGCCATGTCGGCCTCCTTCATGTCGCGGGAAGTGACGGACGCCGTTCCGACGCGCACTCCGCTCGGATCGAACGGCTTGCGCGGATCGAACGGGATCGCGTTGCTGTTCGTCTCGAGGCCGGCCTTCTGCATCGCGCCCGACGCTTCCTTGCCGCTGAGGCCCTTCGGCGTCATGTCGATGAGGACCAGGTGGTTGTCCGTTCCACCCGTGACGAGCGAGTAGCCACGCTCGATCAGCGCTTCTGCGAGCGCCTTCGCGTTGGCGACGATCTGCCGTGTGTACGCCTTGAAGTCGTCGGTCGACGCTTCCTTGAGAGCGACGGCGATCGACGCGGTCGTGTGGTTGTGCGGACCGCCTTGGAGTCCCGGGAAGACCGCGCGATCGATCGCCTTGGCGTGGTCCTCGTTGCTGCTCATGATCATTCCACCGCGGGGACCGCGAAGCGTCTTGTGCGTCGTCGTCGTGACGATCTGCGCGTGCGGGAAGGGGTGCGAGTGCACGCCACCGGCGACGAGGCCGGCGAAGTGGGCGATGTCGGCCGCGAGGACAGCGTCGATCTCCTTGGCGATCTCCGCGAACTCCGCGAAGTTCCACTCGCGCGGGTACGCCGAGGCGCCCGTCCAGATCAGCTTCGGACGCTCCTTCTTCGCGAGATCGCGCACCTGATCCATGTCGATGCGGTGCGTCTCGGGGTGGAGCTCGTACTGGATCGCGTTGTACGTCAGGCCGGAAAAGTTGACGCGCCAACCGTGTGTCAGGTGACCGCCGAAGGGCAGGCTCATGCCCATCATCGTGTCGCCCGGCTTGAGGAGCGCGAGGTAGACCGCCTGGTTCGCGGGTGAACCCGAGTAGGGCTGCACGTTGGCGTACTCGGCGCCGAACACGGCCTTCGCACGCTCGATCGCGAGGCGCTCAACCTGGTCGATGAACTCCTGACCTTCGTAGTAACGTCGACCCGCATATCCCTCGGAGTACTTGTTCGTCAGGACCGTACCGCTCGCCTCCATCACTGCCTTCGAGGTGTAGTTCTCCGAGGCGATGAGGCGGATCGAGAGGTCCTGCCGCTCTTCTTCTTCCAAGATGAGTTGACGGATTTCGGGATCGACGGCCTGAAGTGCGGGGAGTTCCGACATCGTTTCTTGACTATCTGTGGAGATCGGGAAAAACAGAGAAGCCGACCAACATACCGCCCCGCGGTGGAGATGGACAGCGGAAGCCCCGAAAGTTCGCCTCGATGAGCGACCCGTACAACGAAGAGCACGAAACGAACGAAGACGCCCGTCCGCGGCCGCGCCATCTGCCCGATGTCGAGTACGAGGACGAGCCCCCTGGGGCCTATCTGAGCGAGCTCCACGCGGGGCGCTGGACGGTCGCCTGGGCGGTCGTGAATCTGCTTCTGATTCTGGGCGTCGCCGTACTCTGGTTCGCGGGGGGATTCCAGAAGGGCGAGTCGTCCGTCGCACCGCTGCGGCCCATCTGGAGTTTGTTGCCGTTCTCCGCGATCGCCGCCGCGGTCGTCAGCGCTTGGTTCGTCGTCGTCGAGCCAGGCTCCCAGACCGCTTCTCGGTTTTACGAGAAACCCGTAAAAGCCGAACCGCAAAAAGGCGCGCGCGCCGCGCGCGCGAGTTTGGGAATCGCTCTGGTTTCGGTGGTGGTGTGGCTCATCCTGCGTTACGGTTTCGGAATACAGCTTCCTGAGGTGGAGGCTTAGCCCGAGCTTTACGGATCGGGCTCGCCGACCGGAGTTCCTGCTCTGCGTCGCCGTTGCCTTCGCAGGCCACCTCGATATAATTCTGGCTTCTTCGCGGACTCCGCAGGGTAACGACATGGTGAGACGTTTTTCGAGGCCGATGGCCGGCCTTCTGTGCTGCGCGATCGGGATGACGTTTTTCGTGTCGTGCGGAAACTCCAAACCTGCACCGAGCGCATCTTCAAAAACGAAGACTGTGCCGACCGCTGTCCAGACGGGCACTGGAGCGGGCGTCGTTCCGACACCGACCGGTGGCGGGAGGAGCCGCGGCTACAAGGCTGGGACGGTCGAGAACCCGGCGACACTCAGTGTCACGATCAAGTACGGCGGTAGCTCGGCGCCGGAGCGCAAACCCTTGACCGTCACGGCCGACGTCGACCACTGCGGCGGCAAGGTCTTCCACGACGACTTGATCGTCGACGCCGCGACGATGGGCCTCAAGAACGCCGTCTTCCGGCTCGAAGGCATCAAGAAGGGCAAGGAAGCTCCTGAGGAGCCGATGCTCGCGAACAAGAACTGCTCCTTCGAGCCGCGCGTTCAGATCGCGATGAAGGACATGCTACTCAAGGCCCGCAACGACGACCCGATTTCGCACACGACGCACCCGTACTATCCGAACGGTGCGGCGTTCTTCAATTTTCCCTTCCAGTCGAACGGCCCGAAGCAGTTCTCGGGAAAGAAGATCAAGCAAGAAGGCGTGATCACCGTGAAGTGCGACGTCCACAGCTGGATGCAGGCGTACGTCGTCGTGACCGACAACCCGTACGCCGCGGTGAGCGACGCGAAGGGGCAGCTGACGGTGGATGGAATTCCCCCGGGGACGTACTCGTACGTTTTATGGCATGAGAAGCTTGGCGAGCAGAAGGGCAAAGTCACTCTCGAGGCGAACAAGGAAGCGACGCTTTCTTTGACCCTGGGACCGGCGAAATAATTCCTTCGAGAACGGAGCGGCTCGGTGCAGGGTCGGGCGCTCGAAAGAGAGAGAGGTAGGACGAAATGACGACGCGTATTGTGCGTTCGGCGATAATTCTGTCAGCTGCTTGTGTGATCGCGAGCGGCTGTGGTGGTGGCGACAGCGATAAGACTGGCAGTGACAAGACCGGGTCGGCGAAGACGGAGGTTAAGGAGGTCCCCAAGTCGGACATCCCCGAGCTGACCTTCGAGAGCTTCGACCCGGCCAAGGTCGAGGATCTCGGTTCCGGTTACCTCAAGGACTTCGTGCGCACTCCTGAGAACAACCCCTGGACGAGGGAGAAGGCCGAGCTCGGTCGACACCTCTACTTCGACAAGCGATTGTCGAAGGACGGCACGATCGCTTGCGCGACCTGCCACGACCCGGCTAAGGGCTGGACGGACCAGGCTCCCGTCTCGACGGGAATCAACGGCCAGAAAGGTGGTCGCTCGGCTCCGACGGTCATCAACCGAGTCTTCAGCACGCTCCAGTTCTGGGACGGCCGCGAGCCGAACCTCGAAGGTCAGGCCGTCGGTCCGATCCACAACCCGATCGAGATGGGCGAAACGCATGACGGTGTCGTCGCGAAGCTCGGCAAGATCGCGGGCTACAAGCCGCTCTTCCAGGCGGCGTTCGGCGACGAGACGGTGACGATCGAGCGTGTCGGTCAGGCGATCGCGAGCTTCGAGCGCACGGTCGTCGCGTACGATTCGCCTTGGGACCGCTCGAAGCGTGATCCGAAGAAGTGGCCGCTCAGCGCCGCTGCGGCCCGTGGTGAGAAGGTCTTCCTCGATCAGAACAAGGGGCGCTGCGGCCTCTGTCACAGTGGCCAGAGCTTCACCGACGAGGACTTCCACAACATCGGCGTCGGCATGGACGACCACGCGACCGCCGACCAGCATCTCGGTCGTGGCGCGATCACCAAGAACGCGAAGGACAACGGAGCGTACAAGACGCCGACGCTCCGGAACATCACGGAGACGGGCCCGTACATGCACGACGGTTCGGTGAAGACCCTCGAAGAGGTCGTCGACTTCTACGTCAAGGGTGGCGCGGAGAATCCGAAGTACCCGCTCGACGAGAAGATGAAGAAGCTGACGCTCACCGATCAGGAGAAGTCGGATCTCGTCGAGTTCATGAAGGCTTTGACGGGTCGGGTGACCACGGTAAAGATCCCCATGCCCGTGCAGTAGGTCACTTGCAGGTTCTGATCCGAGCCGAGGGCGTTTCGCGCGTCCTCCCTCTGCCGGTCGCCGCGACTCCGCTCGAGTCTCTCGGCGGGTCGCCGCGACGTGGCGTCATCTCGATGCCGGCCGACGATCGGCTCGAGTCATCACCAGTGATGTCCGGTCCGTCCTCTCTGCCATCAGCGATCTACTCCCCGATCTCCAACGGCACCTCCACGAACCGTTCGTCCGTCGCCGACCAATCAAACGCCTTGAGATCCGCTACCTTCCCCTCGCGCACCGAATAGACCAGGTGTACGACCCCGGGAAAGAGCGGTTCGCCGAAGGGCGACGCGGCCTCGCTGTCGGTGTCGGAGAAGTACGAGTCGTGATCGGGGTGCGAGTGGTAGATCGAACGGAAGGGGATGCCCGCCTTCTCCTTCTCGTCGAGGACGCGCTGCATCTCCGTGGGGTCGAAATAGTACGCGGTGCGCGCGTCGCGGTCGTACGTCTTCGGATCCTGCTCGTGGAGCTTGTTTTGGATGTTCTCCATCGGATGCACCTCGAGCGCGCCATCCTCGCCGAAGACGAATCCGCAGGTCTCTTCGGGATAGTCCGCTTCTGCGCGCGCGCTCATGTGCTCGTGGGCAGCCTTCGTGATCTTGAATCCGGCCATCGTTTTCCGTTCTTGTTCCCGTGGATTGCGTCCGCGCGATTGTAATGCGGGACTTGCGCGACCAGAATAGCGATTCGATGACACGGTCACGGTTTCAGGCACTACTCGAGGGATCGGGCGGGTCGAGCACGCAGATGTCGACCGCCGAGGATCAGCGCGCCTTCTTTCAGAAGCGCCTCGGCCTCTTCGCGAAGGTCGCGTGTCTCTTCGTGGCTGCGTTCTACCTACTCTCGAACGGGGCGATGCTCGCCACGGGAGAGCGGTCGTTCGGGGATCTCCTCGGCGACTGGATCAACCGAGTAGCGCTTCTCAATCTCGTGGCGACAGGACTCGTCTGGTGGGTCTGCGTCCGGCATCATCCACTGGCGTTCAGCGTGCTGCGCGCGATCGACGCGATCACGGTCGTCCTGATGTGCGTCGTGTTCACGGCGTTCACTTGGTCGACGCCGGAGCAGCCGCATCATCTTCTCGCGATGATCCCGGAGCAGCCGCATCATCTTCTCGCGATGAACACTGCGGTGCTCTTCGCCGTGCTCCTGCGCGCTGTCGTGATTCCGAGCTCGACGACGCGTACGGCGATCGTCAGCGCGCTCGGATACGCGCCGTACGTCGTCACGGGGGTGGTGAATCTCTCGAAGCCCGATCTCTTCTGGCCGGAGGAGTGGGATCCGATCAGCCTTCCGATGCTGATCACGCGTAGCGTCCTCGGTGTCGGCATCGCAGCGGTGGTCTCGGCGGTGATCTACGGTCTTCAGCGACAAGTTCGGCGTGCTCGCGAGCTCGGGCAGTACCGGCTCGAGGAGAAGATCGGCGAAGGTGGAATGGGGCAAGTCTTCCGTGCGCGCCACGCGATGCTTCGTCGGCCGACGGCGATCAAGCTTCTCAAGGAGGACATGGCCGGCGAGGACGCGATCCTGCGTTTCGAGCGCGAAGTGCAGCTGACGAGTCAGCTGACGCACCCGAACACCATCGCGATCTTCGACTACGGCCGCACGCCCGAGGGGATGTTTTACTACGCGATGGAGTTTCTCGACGGTTTGCACCTCGAGGAGGTCATCGAGATCGGTGGGCCCTTGCCTCCGGCTCGCGTGATTCACATCCTCCGGCAGGTCTGCGGCTCGCTCTCGGAGGCGCATCAGCACGGCATGATCCATCGGGACATCAAGCCCGCGAACATCATCCTCTGCGAACGCGGCAAGCACTTCGATGTCGCCAAGGTCGTCGACTTCGGTCTCGTCAAAAACCTCGACGCGAGCGGCGACGTCGCGATCAGCTCGGCGACGACGATCACGGGCACGCCACTCTACATGTCGCCCGAGACGATTCGCACGCCTGGGGAGGTCGACGCACGCAGCGACCTGTATTCCGTCGGCGTCGTCGGCTACTATCTTCTCTCCGGCGAGCGAGTCTTCGACACAGAGAACGTGATGGAGATCTGCAGCAAGCATCTGACCGAAGTGCCGGTGCTCCCGAGTACGCGAACCGAGAGTACGATTCCCGACGATCTCGAGAAGATCATCATGAGCTGTCTCGAGAAGGACCCGGCGGATCGCCCGCAGGACGCGGGGAAGCTCGAGGCCGCGCTCGCTTCCTGTATCGACGCGAACAGCTGGTCGCAAGCCGACGCGCGGTCCTGGTGGGACGCGCACGAGGACACGGTCGCGGCGCGATTCGGCGTCGGGCCTTCGGTGAGCGAAGAGACGAGCGACATCAGCCAGAGCCAAGCCGGGGCGTTGCCCTCACCGACCGTTACGATCAACTTCGAGACACGAGTCCAGTAAGAAAGCGAAATGAACCGAGACCCTTCAGCCCCTGTCAACGACGCGCTCGTCGAAGATCTCATCCAACGTCCCCGTCGCAATCGCAAGTCCGATGCGATCCGCCGCATGGTTCGCGAGACGCACCTGGGTCCTTACGACTTGATCTGGCCACTCTTCGTCATCGACGGCAAGAACGAGAAGGTGCCGATCGAGTCGATGCCCGATTGCTACCGTTGGAGTCTCGACCTGCTCGTCGAGGAAGCCGTCGAGGCTTACAAGCGCGGAGTCCCGGCCGTGGCGCTTTTTCCCGCGCTGCCCGATTCGATCAAGGACCGCACCGCGACCGAGTCGGTCAATCCCGAGGGGCTTCTACAGCGTACCGTCAAGGCGCTCAAGGATGCCGAGCCCGAGCTTGTCGTGATCACCGACGTCGCGATGGATCCGTACTCGAACGACGGGCATGACGGCCTCGTTGAGGACGGCGAGATTCTCAACGACGAGACGCTCGAGATTCTCGCGGCGATGTCGGTCTCTCAGGCCGAAGCGGGTGCCGACATCATCGCTCCGTCCGACATGATGGACGGGCGCGTCGGCTACATCCGCCAAGCGCTCGACGAATCGGGCTTCACGAACGTCAGCATCCTCTCCTATTCGGCGAAGTACGCTTCGGCGTTCTACGGGCCCTTCCGCGAAGCGCTCGACTCGGCACCGCGTGCGGGCGACAAGAAGACGTACCAGATGGACCCCGCGAACGCCTCCGAGGCCGTGCGCGAAATCGAGCTCGACGAGGACGAAGGCGCGGACATGGTCATGGTCAAGCCTGCTCTCGCGTACCTCGACGTCATCTCGCTCGTCAAGGAGCACGCGAGCGTTCCCGTCGCGGCGTACAACGTCAGCGGCGAGTACGCGATGCTCAAGGCCGCTGCACGTCTCGGCTGGCTCGACGAGGCCGCTGTCGTGCGCGAATCGCTCACGGCGATCAAGCGCGCTGGGGCCGATTTGATCCTCACTTACTTCGCGAAAGACGTCGCGCCGACTCTGTGAGGACCTGCGTGTGAGCCCGACGTCCGGATCGTGGGACAAGAAAGGTACGTCCGCAGTTCTCGGCAACGTGTTGATCTGGGGATCGACGCCCGTGCTGCTCAAGCTGCTGACGACCGAGGTCGATGCTTGGACGGCGAACGGCATTCGCTATCCGATCGCCGCGCTCTTGCTGCTGCCGTTTGTCCTGATGGCCGCGCGTCGCGGCGATCTTGACCGCAGCGTATACGCACGCGCTTTCGTGCCGGCCTTCTTCGCGTTCACGGGACAGGTGCTCTGGGCGCTCGCGCCGTATTACCTCGAGGCGAACCTCATCGGCTTTCTGATCAAGACGTCGACGATCTGGGCGATCTTCGGCGCGATGATTCTCTTCGCTGATGAACGACCGCTCCTGCGCAGCTCTATCTTTTGGATCGGCTTCGCGATCTGCGTCATCGGTTGCGTCGTGCTCGCGTACGAGAAGGGAGCCTTCGACGCGGGAGCCGGGGCGCGCGGCATTCAGATCATCCTCGGGTGTAGCGCGCTCTTCGGTCTCTACGCGGTCGCGGTGCGTCGATTCATGAGTGGTATCTCGCCCGTCGTCTCGTTCGGTGTCGTCGCGCAGTACGTCTCCGTCGGCACGATCGTTCTCGCGTGCGTCTACGGTGAGGAAGGCGCGTTCGTCGGGCTCTCGGCGAAAGGCTGGATCCTCTCGATCGTGACGGCGATCTGCGGCGTCTGCATCTCGCACATGCTCTTTTACGTCGCTGTGCTGCGTCTGGGAGCGACGATCACGGCTTCGGTGCAGATGCTGAGCCCGTTCGTGACCTACGCCTTCGGCGTCGCCGTGCTCGGGGAGACTCTGGAGCTCGTCAGCGGCTCCGCGTGCATCTGGCTCGTCATCGGCGGATTCGTCATCCTCGCGTCCCAGCGACTGATAGCGAAGCGCGAGGCGGAGACAGACGCTTAGCAGTCCGTCGATAAAGTGCTTCGAGCGAATCGGCCGCTTGGACGCCGAATCGACTTCTTCAACGGGCTGTTAGCTCGCGTTTCTCGCCGAAGTCCGTCGACGCAGCAAGAGTTCGGTGAGAAATGCGGATTAGGGGCAGTGCGGTTCGGCGCAGTCGAGCGGGGGAGCTCCGATGGTCGGGTCGCTCGCGCAGTCCGGATAGGGCGCTGGCGGAAGGTCGCCGCCCGTGAACATCGCGCTGAGTAGGTACGTCGCGTCGCTGACGTCGAGACTCTCGTCGTCATTGGAATCGCACGCACGTTCGCAGGGTATCTCGAGATCGAGATCGACGAAGAGGACGAGGAGGGTCAGCACCGCGTCCGTCACTTCGTACTGCGAGTTTCCGTCACAGTCGCCACGACGGAATCCCTCGAACGGCGCGTGGACCGTGCAGCGCGCTGCCGGACTCTCTCCGTCGTCGTACGTCACGCGCACGCAGACCTCGATTTCGCCGCCTTCGATCGAGACGTACGAGAACGCGGTCACGTCGGTACCCGACGCCGATTCGTGGACGAGCTCGCCGTCGCGCTTGACCTCGATCGAGATTCCCTGAGCCGCTTCGTCTGCGATGGGGTCCCACGTCGCTTGCACCTCTCGCGTTCCCGGGTCGTAGGCGCAATCGAGGGCATCGATCGGCGGGTTGAGCAGATACCCGACGGCAGCTGCGGCATCGATCCTCGGGTAGGTACGATTCGTAAACGTGTCGAAGATCGGCACGCCGGTCGTCTTCAGGATCATGAGAATCTCTTCGGGAGTCAGGGACTGCTCGATCTCGCGAAGGAGGCACGCTGTGCCGACACAGTGGGGTGTCGCTTGCGAAGTGCCGTTGATGATCCGTGTGCCGCCGCCGACCCCTGAGCTGATGATCCTCTCGCCGGGCGCGAGGATGTCGAGGAGCGCGTTGCGATTCGTGAAACTGGAGATCTCCTCGGGCTCGCGGTCGTCGCGGA
>CAYZGY010000031.1:0-1906 GCA_964478085.1 uncultured Planctomycetia bacterium | reverse complement strand
GCACCGTTGATGCACGCGGGCAGCGCCATGCGCGTGATGCTGCCGTTGTTTCCGGAGGCGGCGAAGACCGGAATGCCGAGCTCGGCGGCTGCCCGAACTCCGTCGCGCAGCCCGAAGTGCTGATTGTCGCAGACGGACGGAAAGAGCGCGTTGCTCGCGAGGCTCATATTGATCGCGTCGAGCTCGATGCCGTTGTCCGCCTCGTGCACCTCGAGCGCGTAGTCGAGTCCACGCGACCAGTCGCTGAACCAGCCGCGATTGTCATCGTCGAGTATCTTGATCGGAAGGATCATCGCTGCGGGAGCGACCCCGACGGACGCTACGGCGCCGCGTGACGCGATCACGCCGGTCACGTGCGTGCCGTGGCCGTGTCCGTCTTCCGCGGTGTCTCCCGTGATCTCCCCTTGATCGAGGAAGTGCTTGGCGTGGTCGAGGATTAGCGCACCAGCAAGATCGGGATGATCGGTATCGACGCCGCTATCGAGCACGGCGACGGTCGTTCCCGCACCGAGGAAGCCGAGCTCGTGAACCTCGTCGGCACGGATCATCGGAACGCTCTCGGCGAGCGCTCCACGTCCCTGCTGGTCCTCGTCGATTCGGACGACGTCGGCGAGGGCCTCGATCGCGTCGTGGCCGGCCGGAGCGAGGATCTCGACGGCGAGGACGGGGGAGTACGTGTAGCGGTAGCGTACGCGGACCGGAGCACTCTCGAGCGCACGCAGGCAACGCTCTTGGCAGCGGGCGTAGGCCTTCTTGCGCTCGGCCAGGGTCGGGGCCGCGGTCGGGTTCGTCGACAGCACACCGTCTTCCGATAATCGCGGATTCAGGCTCACGAGAACGGTCTCACCGCCGCTTGCGCCAGAGGAGACGCAGAGCACGACGAGCAACTGAAACGTGAGACAGCGAGCGAGGCGGAAGGGGGTCGGGGCCACGTTCGTCCTCCAGACGATCCGAGTCAGGCGGGTTGGGTCGAGAGCCGTGCGGCTTCGGGAGATTTCAGCCGAAAGGCCATCTTACCAGCCCTGCGTGGAATCTCACTCTCCGTCAACCGCGTGAAAGGAGGGTTGCGATGGGGGATTTTCGGTGTTTTTGGCAACATTTGCTGTCGTGTATGGTCGATATGCTCTATGCTAAGCAGCGAAGTCACTGTTTGCGAGGCGTCCGCCTCGAGCCGATTCTACGGCCTCGGGGCAAAGGCAGGCGTCTCGACAGCGCGTGAGGCGCGCGGTCTTTCCAGGGGGGGGCTCGACGGAAGACGACAGCTCGACGGGTGTTTTTCGTGGAGCGGACGTTTTCGAGCGATTTACGAGCCCTGGAAGGCGCCACAAGCCTCGCGGAGCGACCGACCGAGTGGGTGCGGGCAGTCGCGAGGAGCGCAGGTACAGATCTCGATAGATCGATTCCCACGCACGCTAAGCAGAACTGCGGCTGACTCCTGGTGGTGCCAGTGAACGAATCACGAGGTGCGCGAGCGCCTTGGAGCCCGAAGTTCGGCGTGGTCTGAAGTTAGGTTTGTTTCGCGCCGTCGAGGAGACGGCGACGCCCCCCACGAACTCCATGGGTTTCACGCGCGAGTCCTTCTGATCGAAGGTCGAACCGAACCTCGCAAGGAAACCTAAATCGAGCGACCCAGAGCAGTTGCGTCGAGCAGCTGGCGCGTCCTACAGGCACGAACGAACGGATTCCGATTTCGTGAGCCCCGAATCGTCTACCTCCACCTCCCGGTCGAAGGCTGCGAAGAGCGACTCGTCCAAGAGCACGTCTTCGAAAAGTACAGCCAAGAAGAGCACAGCGAAAAAGAGCTCCGGGAGCCGCGCGAAAGCGTCCAAATCCACGACGGCGTCCAAAAAGAAGAGCGCGGCGAAGAAGAGTACAGCCAAGAAGGCGACGACCAAGAAGGCGTCGC
>CAYZGY010000030.1:11323-22140 GCA_964478085.1 uncultured Planctomycetia bacterium | reverse complement strand
CGCCTCGCCTGCCCCGCGTACGGCGAGCCGCGACCAAATCAGTTCACGTCGTTGAACGCGCTGTCTCGATTCCCGACACGACCGCCCGGCCCGTAATCGTGATTGCCCGGAGCGATCGCGAAAGGAACGCTTGCGTCACTGAGAATATCGAACGCCGAACGCGCGACGTCCCACTGCTCGGACGTGTTGTTGTTGACGACATCTCCGACGTGAAGGACGTACTCGATGCCGTGACTCTCGGGCTGATCGGCGATCCACTGCGCCTGCTGCCGGAAGAGGTCGTGGCGCGATTCGTCGGTGGTGTGGTCCTGCGAGTCGGGGAGCAGAACGATCGTAAATGTTCCGTCGGGCGGTGGACCCGAGTCGTTCTCCAGGTCGACCTGTGCGTCGAGAGATGCCATCCCTGTCAGAACAGCCAAGATCGAGGCTGTCCCGAACACGGAAGACATGCCGGTAGCGCGGACCATCTTCGAAAACCTCACCCCTACAGGTCCTCGTCGACCCTCCCGTTGACCGATTCAGATACGCCAAAGGTACGACACGAAAATGTCGCGAGAAGCCGGAACCTCGGACGAACACCGTTCTCGTGCAGCAGGACCGCTCCTGCGTTACAGTGCTTCCGAGACGAGATCTCTCGAACGAGATACCGAGAACCGAGGACCGAGGACCTTCCATGTCTCTTCGACGACTGATCCGATCGATCACTCCCGCGCTCCTCGCTACAGCCCTGTCGACGCCGGACTCCGTCGCGCAGTCGCCGCTGCCCGAATCACCGGACGAGGTCCTCTCGAAGGGAGCAGGCATTTGCTGCCTCCTCGGAGAGGGATCGGGCGCCCGAGCCGTCGAGCTGGCGGTGTCGAGCTCCTGGATCTTCTACGCTCAAGTCCCGAACCACGCCGAATACGACGCGGCGAGTCGATCGGCTCACGAGCGCGGCGTTCTGGGGTCACGTGTCTTCCTCTCGGTCGGTCCGGGGTCGCAGATCCATCTCGCGGACCACATCGCCGACCTCCTCCTAGTTCGTGGGGACGAAGCACGATCGGTCGGTGCGGACAAGGTCCTGCTGACACGCGAAATCGATCGCGTCGTTCGTCCGGGAGGCCTTGTCTACGAAAAAGGATCCGCTCGGCGAAGGCCGACACCGAAGGGATTCGACGATTGGTCCCACCCTTACCACGGCGTCGACAACAATCCGCAGTCGAAGGACCAGCTCGCACGATCTCCGTACCTCACGCGCTTCCTCGCGACACCTTGGTACGGCCCGATGCCCGAGATCACGCTGTCCTCGGGAGGACGACTCTTCAAGGCCTTCGGCCATCTCGCGTTCAAAGAGCGGGAGTGGCCGATGCTCGGCAAGCTCATCGCGCTGAACGCGTTCAACGGAACGGAGCTCTGGCGCCGAGATCTCAGACCAGGCTTCATGATCCATCGCAACACGATGATCGCGACACCCGGAACGCTCTACCTCGCCGACGACACGTCGTGTCAGCTCATCGATGCGGCGAGCGGCAAGACCCGCGCGGAGATCGCCGCGCCACCCGACGTCACCGACGGCCCCGTGTGGAAGTGGATGGCTCTCGAAGGCGACACGCTCTACGCGCTCATCGGCGAAAAAGAAGAGCTGCACGAGGTTCACCGTGGCACGCGCAAGCAAACGGGCTGGCCGTGGACGACGGTCCGGAACACGTACGGCAAGCAGCAGAAGACGTGGGGCCACGGCCGCACGCTGATCGCGTTCGACATCGAGACGCGCAAGCCCCGCTGGATTCATCGTGAGGAGAAGCCGATCGACGGCCGCGCCGTCTCCATGACGAGCGACCGAATCTTCATTTACAGTCACCAGAATTCGCTCGCCGCGATCGACACGAAGACCGGCAAGCCGCGATGGCGCACCTCGGATCGCAAGCTCCTCGACGCGATCGGGCCGCACCATCGCGCGCAGCAACCGAACCTCGGGTACGCGACGAGCTCGTACATGAAGTGCACGGACGATGTCGTTCTCTTCGCGGGACCGCAGCGCCGAAAGCTCGTCGCCGTCTCCGCTCGCGACGGCTACCTCCTGTGGACGCGACCCGACGGCAACATGCAACTCGTTCTCCGAGACGATGGAATCTACGCGATGGGCCGCATGACGAGCAGCAAGAAGCTCGACTACCGGTCGGGAAAGGTCCTCGCCGAGCTCGACTGCTTCCGTGGCAACTGCACGCGTGCGACCGGCGCGATCGACAGCATCTTCGCCCGTGGCTACCGGCACACCGGGACGCTCCGATACGACGTCGAAGGCTCGCGCCCTTTGCGCCTCCCGGCGATGCGCCCGGCCTGCCAAGACGGAGTCGTCATCGCGAACGGACAGCTCTACTGGGGTCCTTGGATGTGTGACTGCAACCACTCGCTCGTCGGGGTGATCAGCCTCGGCTCCGCGGGTGCGTTCGAGTTCACGGGGAGGGTTTTCGACGAGCAACGACTCGAAGACTGGAGCCCGCTGTCCCTGGGTGACGAAGTGAGGCAGCTCGAGGATGAGCGACCTGCCGACTGGTCGACCTACCGCAAGGACAATCGTCGCTTCGCATCGTCTCCTGCGTCCGTCGGAAAGAACGTCGCCGTTCGTTGGACCTATCGCGCCGTCGCGGCCGAGAATCGATCGTTTCGACCGACCGCGCCGACCGCTGCTTCGGGTCTCGTCTTTCTCAGCGGCAAGGATGGCGCCGTTCATGCCATCGACGCCAAGAGCGGGAAGAATCACTGGACGTCGTTCACGGGCGGAGCCGTCCGCTACCCTCCGACCTACTCGAAACGTCACGTCCTCGTCGGATCGGGCGATGGTTTCGTTTACAGATTCGACGCACGCACCGGCAAGCTCGCGTGGCGATATCGCGTTGCGCCTTTCGAGCGCCGCTTGCCCGCCTACGGATCGCTTCTGTCGACGTGGCCCGTCGCGAGCGGCGTCCTCGTCGAGGACGGCGTCGCGTACGCGGCTGCGGGCATCGTCAGCCACGATGGAACGCACCTCGTCGCACTCAACGCGAGCACAGGCCGTCTGCGTTGGCGAAACGATGACTCCGGCAACCTCCTCGGCGAAGACGGCGCGGTCGTCGGCGTCAATGTCCAGGGACACTTTCTCTCCCACGGTGGAAAGCTCTACCTCGCAGGAGGCAACGTCACCTCCCCTGCCATCTTCGATCAAGCATCGGGTAAGTGCCTGAACGAGCTCGATCAGAAGCCCGCGAAGACTCGCGACGATCACTGGAAGATGCAGCGTTCCTCACGTGGAAGCGAGCTCTCGCTCGTCGGTGATCGCATCATCGTGACGGGCCGCATGCTCTACTCACCCGAGACCGACGGACCGAGGTCGCGCTACAACGAGCTCGATCTTCGCCAAGCACGCTCCGACGACGTGATCATCTGGGCGACCTCGACGGACGTCGCGCGTGTCGATCGTGCTCCGAACAGCGAGGAAAAACCGAAAGAGCTCTGGCGCAAATCCCGCTGGCGGCGCATCGATGCTCTCGCGCTCGCCGAGGACCGCGTCATCGTTGCCGGCTTGACCGAAAAGCCGACGCTCGCGCTGCTCTCTCCGGACGACGGCGATCTCGCCCAAGAGATCGAGTTGCCGACACGTGCGGTAGCCTCGGGCCTCGCCGTCGATCGCGATGGCCGAGTCCTCGTATCCCTCCGCAACGGAACGGTCGTCTGCATCGCTTCCGCGAATCGCTGAGCTCTGGCATGACGGAACGATACACCCCAGGACACACCGACGACGCCGTCCGTTTCATGGCGCGGCGGACGATCGAATCACACGGCGCGTTCTTCGTGCCGCACATCCCGCGGAAAGGAGAGATCCTCGACTGCGGCTGCGGCCCCGGCACGATCACGTGCGACCTCGCCGAACGTGCGCCGGCTGCGAGAGTCGTTGGATCGGTCGGGGAGTTTTGGACGACTCCGTTTTGTCGTCTCAGCCCGTACCGCGCAGGATCCGGGGGAATCTCGAAGTGATTTCGTGACTTTCTTGCAAATCCAACGAGGATGGTGACTTAGAAGACCAACGAGGCCTCTCGTCCGGAGGAGAACGAGCGATATGAGACAAGACCCCTTCGCGATGAACCGTGATCCGTCCTCGAGTCAGAGTTCGAACTCCGGTCCGAACCTCGAGCCCGACCCGAGGCCCGTCGCGAGTCGTCTCACGCGACGCCGTGCGATGCAGACGGCCCTCGCCGCTGCGGGAGTCACCGCGCTGACCGGAGACGAGGCCGAAGCCGCTCCCGACACGCGACGATCGTCACCGAAGCGCTACAAAGCGAAGAAGTCGATCAACCTCTGGGCCTTCCCGTATCCGGATCGCATGAACCTCGTGGAGGGCCTGCGTCTCGCGAAGGCCGCGGGCTTCGACGGCATCGAGCTCAACTACGATCTAGAGAACGACCTCTCCCCGAAGGCGACCGCGCAGGACTTCGCGAGGATTCGCAAGCTCGCGGACACGATCGGCATCAAGATCAGCGGCCTCTGCTCGTTTCTCTTCTGGCCGTATCCGCTGACGAGCAACGAGGCGGCCAAGCGCAAGCGCGGCATCGAGCTGGCGACGCTGATGACGAACGCGGCGGCGGAGCTCGGCGTCGAGAACCTGCTCGTCGTTCCGGGCGCGGTGCACATTCCGTGGCGCGACGATCACGAGCCCGTGCAGAACGACGTCTGCGATCAGCGCGCGAGGGACGCGATCGGCAAGCTGCTGCCCGTCGCCGAGAAGCGCGGCGTTTACCTCAACATGGAGAACATCTTCTTCAACGGCTACCTGATGTCGCCGATGGAGATGAACGCCTTCGTCGACTCGTTCGGCAGTGAGCATGTCCGCGTGCACTTCGACACGGGCAACATCATGATCTTTCACTACCCCGAACACTGGATCAATGTGCTCGGGAAGCGCATTCGGAACATCCACTTCAAGGAGTTCACGAAGAAGGGAACGGACTACTCGCTCGAGACGTTCCGCCCGCTGCTCGACGGCACGACGAACTGGCCCGCCGTGATGGAGTCGCTCGACGCGATCGGCTACGACGGCTACGTCACCTTCGAGTACTTCCACCCGTACCCGCACTATCCGGAAGCCCTGATCCACCAGACTTCGGACTCCCTCGATCGAATCCTCGGTCGGAAATAACGTCTCCGCGTCGCCGCGTCTCGGTATCGCAATGTCGCGTCTCGTCTCGATCAGCCTCGGTCTGCTCATCCTCGTCGCGCCGCCGAGCCGCTCGGCCGAACGTGAGCCATGGACGACGTCGAAAGTCGTCGGATCGCCCGAGCCGCCCTTGCCGTACGTCGTCGAGCAGACGCTCCGACAGATCGAGTGGAAGCGGCCGATCTACGCACTTTCGGTTCCCGGGCGCAAGCACCTCGTGGTCGTCGAGGAAGGTCGCGGAAAGAAGAACCCCGCACGCGCACGAGTCGTGGCGGACGATTCGCAAGCAGGAAGCACCCAGCTCTTTCTCGAGAACGAGAAGCTGATCTACGGACTGACGTTTCATCCGCGCTTCCTCGAGAACGGACACGTCTACGTGTTTCTCAACGGACCGAAGCCCGGGCAAGGGAAGCACAACCGGATCTCCCGCTTCACCGTCGACGCGAATCGCACGCCTCAGTGTGATCCGACGAGCGAGAAGATCATCCTCGAGTGGCCGTCGGCCGGTCACGATGGAGGCGACCTCTGCTTCGGCAACGACGGGATGCTCTACATCGCGACCGGGGACGGCACCACCGACTCGGACACGAACGTCGCCGGGCAGGACGTCACGAATCTCAACGGCGGAGTCCTCCGCATCGACGTCGACTCGGCGAAGACCGAGCCGTACGTGATCCCGAAGGACAACCCCTTCCTCGAGATCCCTGAAGCACGCGGCGAGCTCTGGGCCTTCGGCCTTCGCAATCCGTGGCGCATGTCGGTCGACCGCGTCTCGGGGCAGATCTGGGTCGGCAACAACGGCCAGGATCTCTGGGAGACGGCGCACCTGCTCGGGCGCGGCCACAACTACGGCTGGAGCGTCTACGAAGGCAATCATCCGTTCTACCTCGCGCGCAAGCTCGGTCCTGCGCCGTTCGTCCCGCCGACTCTCGAGCACCATCACCGCGAAGCGCGATCACTCACGGGTGGCGTCGTCTACCGTGGAAAGAAGCACGCGGACCTCGACGGAGTCTACGTCTACGGCGATTACGAGACGGGCAATATTTGGGGCGCGAAGCACGACGGGAAGAGGCTGCTCTGGAATCGCGAGCTCGCCGACACGACACTCAAGATCGCGGGCTTCGCGAACGCGCCGCGCGGCGACCTGCTCGTCGTCGATCACGGTGGCGGGATCTATCGGCTCGTGCCGAGACCGAAACCTGCCGAGAACGCTCCGAGGCCGAGCGAGTTTCCACGCGTCCTTTCGAAGACCGGAGTCTTTCGATCGACGCAGGATCACGTCGTCGCTCCCGGGGTCGTCCCCTACTCGATCAACGCGCCGTCCTGGATCGACGGAGCGACGGCGGAGCGCTTCATCGCGATTCCTGGCAGCGCCAAGATGAGCTTTCGCGACAGTCACGCCTTCGGACTACCCGAGGGTACGGTCCTCGTGCAGACGCTCACACGAGCCGGTCGACGCATCGAGACGCGCCTCCTGACGCGTCAGCAGAACGAGTGGGTCGGATACTCGTACATCTGGAACGAAGGGCAGACGGACGCTGCGCTCGCGCCACCGGAAGGTGCCGAGATCGAACGCGTCGTCGACGAAGGCGGCCATCCGTGGAGAGTACCGAGCCGCGCCGAGTGCATCGCGTGTCACAGTCGTGCGGCGCAGTACGTGCTCGGAGTCACGGCACGTCAACTCGACCGTTCGGTCGAGATCTCGGGAAGACGCCAAAGCCAACTCGAACACTTCGCGACAATCGGCATCTTCGACGAAGCGCCCAAGCCGAAGCACGCGGCGCTCGTCGATCCCTACGACGACACAGCTCCCACGGAAGCGCGTGCAAGGACGTACCTCCACGTCAACTGCGCGCCGTGCCACGTCGAAGCCGGCGGAGGCAACGCGAACATGGATCTGCGCGTCGATCGCGAGAACGAAGACCTCCGCACGATCGACCACCACCCGAGGCACCAGACCTTCGGCATCCAGAACGCGCTGCTTATCGCATCCGGAGATCCCGACCGCTCCGTCCTCGTCGAACGCCTCGCACGTAGCGACTCGGGAAGGATGCCACCGCTCGGCCCGTCGCGAACGGACGACGCAGCCGTCCAGCTGATGCGCCAGTGGATCCGCACGCTCGATCCCCGACGAAAGACCATCCGCGACTGGACGGTCGCCGACCTCGCGCCTCACCTCGACGAGCTCGGCCAAGGACGTTCGTTCGAGTCGGGCAAGAAGGCCTTCGAGACAGCCGGCTGCCAACAGTGCCACCGCTTCCGCGGCAAGGGTGGAGGTGTCGGCCCGGACCTCTCGGCCAAGGGAAAGAAGTGGCGGACTGACAGGAGCTACCTGCTCGAGTCGCTCATCAATCCGTCGAAAACCATCGACGCCACCTTCGCCACCACCGTCATCGTCACCGCCCGAGGAGCGGTCCTCAACGGGCGCATCGAAAGCGAGACGGACAAAACCATCGTCCTACGAACGATGGACGCATTCGCCAAACCGATCCACATCCCGAAGTCGAACGTCGCACAGCGCACGCTTTCGAAGTCCTCGACGATGCCCGAGGACACGCTCAACTTCCTCCAGCGTGATCAGATCCTCGATCTTCTCGCGTATCTGCTTGCGAATGGGGAGAAGGACGCGGCGGCGTTTCGGTGACGCTCCGCGGCGGAATCCCCCCGAATACGAGCCAAACACCGCATCCCGTCCCGTGGCGCCTCGGTGTCGAGCGTGGATAATGGACCCTTCGGGTCTGTCCACCAGCATTCAACGAGCGACTTCGTCACCATGCGCCACGTTCGGCTGCCGATTCTTCTCGCGTGCCTCGCCGCTGTTTTCTCTGCCTCCGCATATCTCGCCGAAGCACGCGATCTCGGTTACTACCTTCCTCGCGGCACGGCGTACGACGACAAGCTTCCCAGGCCGGCCTCCGTGCTCGGGTACGAGGTAGGCGAGTGGCACGTCCGACACGATCAGATCATCGAGTACTTTCGAATGCTGGCGGCCGCGTCTCCGCGCATGAGCATCGAGACGATCGGACACACTCACGAGAAGCGTCCTCTTCTCCTCGCCACGATCACGTCCCCTCGCAACCTCGCTCGTATCGACGAAATCCGCGAGCGACATCTCGCGGCGCTCTCAGGCGAGGAAGACACCAAGAAAGACGCAGATCGCCCCGTGGTGATCTGGATGGGATACAGCGTGCACGGAAACGAGTCGAGCGGCGGAAACTCCTCGCTTCTGCTCGCGTATCACCTCGCCGCGGCCAAAGGCAAGGCGATCGATCGCCTTCTCGACGATGCCGTGATCCTCATCGACCCGTGCCTCAACCCCGACGGCTTCAGTCGATTCTCTCAATGGGCGAACAGCCACCGTGGCAAAAACCTCGTCGGCGACCCGCTCCACCGGGAGCATCGCGAGGTCTGGCCGGGCGGACGGACGAATCACTACTGGTTCGACCTCAATCGCGACTGGCTCCTTCTCACGCATCCCGAATCACGCGCACGCCTCGCGAAGTTTCACGCGTGGAAGCCCAACGTCGTCACGGACTTTCACGAGATGGGGACCAACTCGAGCTACTTCTTCCAGCCCGGAGTTCCCACACGCCAGAATCCGAACACACCGGATCGCAATCTCGATCTCACGCGAGAGCTCGCCGGCTTCCATGCGAAGATTCTCGATCGCGTCGGCAGCCTCTACTACACCGAAGAGCGCTTCGACGATTTCTACTACGGCAAAGGCTCGACGTACCCCGACGTCAACGGCAGCGTCGGCATCCTTTTCGAGCAAGCAAGCTCGCGAGGACACCTCCAAGAGAGCAGCTACGGCCCGCTCGAGTTCCCGTTCACGATCAAGAATCAGTTCCTGACCTCACTCTCGACGCTCGAAGGCTCCCTCGAGATGCGACCGACGCTTCTCTCGTATCAGCAGGAGTTCTATCAATCGGTCAAAGCTCAGTCCGAACGGGACCCGCTTCGTGCGTACGTGTTCGAGCGCCCGAAGGATCGTGGACGGCTCTTTCACTTCCTCGACATCCTCTCGAGGCATCAGATCGAGATCCGAGAGCTCGGCGACGACGTACGGGTAGGCGCGAAAGTCTTCAAGAAAGGTGAAGCGTTCATCGTCCCGCTCGCGCAGCCACAGTACCGACTGATCCACGGGCTCTTCTCGACTCCGACAAAATTCCGAGACAATACGTTCTACGACGTCTCTACGTGGACTCTGCCACTCTCCTTCGGCCTCCGTTTCGCAGGAGTCGATGTCCCGACATTCGCACCCGAGCTCGTCGGCGACGAGGTGGACACGAGCGTTCGGCCGTCCGGCCGCTTTCACCGCAGCGGCAAGGCGTACGCGTACGTCTTCGACTGGAACGAGTACTTCGCGCCGCGCGCCGCGTATCGACTCCTCGACGCAGGCGTCAAGCTCCGCGCGACGAAGCGGCCCTTTACCGTCGTCACGACCGCCGGTCCGCGTGAGCTCGGCTACGGCGCGATTGTCGTGCCCCTCGGAATTCAGACCGTCGAGCGCAAGCGCATGGATCAGATCCTCGGAACGATCGCGAAGGAGGACTACGTCGACGTCTACGCCGCACGCACGGGCCTCACCCCGGCGGGCATCGATCTCGGCAGTCCGCAGGTCGCCGAGGTCTCGACGCCGAAGCCCCTCCTCGTCGTCGGCTCGGGTGTTTCGTCCTACGAGGCCGGCGCCGCGTGGCACCTCCTCGACGAACGCCACGGAATGAAGGTCTCGATGGTCGAAGCGAGCTCGCTCAAGTCGGCGAAGCTCGAACGCTACACACATTGTATCTTCGTCAGCGGTGACTACCGAAGCGTCTCTAAGTCGGCGCGCGAGGAGCTCGAACGATGGGTCGAACGCGGCGGCGTGATCGTCTCGAAGCGTAGTAGCATCCGCTGGATCGACGAGGTCTTCTTCCCGCCGGACGACGACGACGGGAAGGCCGCGAAGCCGAAGGGTATCACCTCGACGAAGAAGATTCCGTACGCCGACTACGAACGTGTCCGCGCCGAGAGAACGATCCGCGGAGCGATCTTCGAGGCCGAGATCGACACGACCCACCCGCTCGGCTACGGCTACACGCGAGCGACGCTGCCCGTCTTCCGCAACTCGACGATCTTCCTCGATCCGCAGAAAAATCCGATCGCCAACGTCGTCCGGTACTCATCGAGTCCGCTCCTGAGTGGCTTCGTCTCGAACGCGAATCTCGCGAAGATTCGCCGTAGCGCCGTCGTCTGCGCGAATCGCGTCGGTCGAGGTCTCGTGGTTCGTATCACTGACGATCTCAACTTCCGCGGCGTCTGGTATGGCACGAACAAGCTCTTTCTCAACACGCTGTTCTTCGGGAGTCTCGTGCGTGAGACGACCTCGGTATTAGGCGAAGGGGAGGAAGAAGAGTCGTTCGATCACCACGCGGACGATCATGATCATTGATTCGGTGCTCGTTCCGAGCATCGCAGACAGCTAGTATTCACGGAAAGTGCCGCGTGTTCGAAAGTCGAGGACGCGGCGCCTGTCGATTTTGGCCGGATGTCGAGAGGATGTCAGGTCGCGGCGACCCGCCGCGAGTCTCGAGTGACGGGGGGCCCCCCGGGGGCCCGGGGGGCGGCGGGAGTGCCGGTTGGGGGGGTGGGGGGCCGGGGGGGG
>CAYZGY010000030.1:0-11313 GCA_964478085.1 uncultured Planctomycetia bacterium | reverse complement strand
CCCCCCCCGCGCCCCTCCTCCCGCCCGGCCCCCGCGCCCCCCCGGGCGCCCGGCGGAAATCGAGTTTGAGGGAAGAGGGAACGAGGGACGTCAGCGGAGCGTAAGAGTGCCATGCCACGAGCCGGGCGAGCACGCATCGCGATTCTCATCTCGACACTCGTCCTCGCCGTCGGCGTAGTCGTCGGGATCGTCATCAAGCTGACGCTCGAGGCGAATCGTGACGAAATCGTCTCGAGCCTGATCCTGCGCAACACGATGTCGGAGACCGCGTACTGGGATCTCATCGAGACGGAGCAAGGCGAGTTGATCCAGGTCAAAAACGGTCGCTACCGCGGTTGGTATCTCGACACCGACACGGCCTTGACCCCGAAGCTCGACGGCGAAGGGCTCGATCATCCGAAGAAGATGCCGCACACGACCAAGGTCGACGTCGACTTCTTCTCGCGAAACTTGCGCATCAGCGGAGCGCACTTTCGCTGGAAGATCACCCACACGAAGAAGGGCGCGACGATGCAGGCGACGAGCATGATCTTCGCCGGCTGGTACCTCTGCGTTGACGACTCGGTCTCGCCCGATGAGATCGTGACGATCGACTCCGACGAGGACATCCGCGATTGGATGCCTGCCGACGACCCACGACACAGAAGAATCAGCTGCAGGCCGCGAACTCCTCGCAGGTCAGATCGTCGTCTGTCAGGTCGACACCGCAACTAGGGAACGGCGCGCTCGGCGGATCCCCTGCCTGAAAGAGCGCGCTGAGGACGCGCGTCGCGTCCGTGATGTTGACCGTGCCACTGTCGTCAGCGTCCGCTGCCTTCAGACAGCTCGGCTCGGCGCCTCCCGCGAAGAGGTGGAGCAAGAGCGCGATCGCATCGGAGACGTCCATGCGACCGTCCCCGTTGATTTCACCGCGCACGAATCGCTGCGGCCCTCCCTCGCAAGGACCGCTCTCGTACGGGCCGATGTCGACGGCGTCACCACAGGGACGAGCGCGACCGTCGAGGTCGTCGTCCGGTGCCTGCTCCGAAGTTCCTGCGTCGATCGCGGGCGAACCCGCTTGGAGACGGAAGTCGCCGTTGTCCGGATCGACGAAGAGCGGGTCGACGCTGAGGTTCCCTTCGCCCCACGTCACGGTCGAGTCGCTTCCGCTGACCGAGATGCCGTCCTCGCCGTCTTCGACGATCGAGTGGATCAGCGTGAGGTGTGATCCTTGGTCCTCGGCGTCGGGATTGCTGCTGTCGGCGAGCGTGATCGGCGAATCACAGTTCCAGATGATGCAGTTGATCACCGTCGCGTAGCCGCCTCCCGGCTCGAGTCGGTACGGCGGGCCGGCTCGCCCGAGGTCGAAGAGACGCAAGCCGCGACCGCAGTCGTAGACGACGTTGTTGATCAGCAGCGCGTCACACGTGTTCTCGATGGCGATGCCGCCACTCGAGCAGTCGGAAACGACGTTGTTGATCATGATCGGCGAGCACTTGCCGCGCAGCACGATGCCGTGGTCGTTCGTGCCTCGAATGATGTTTCCGATCAAGATGGCCGAGCACTTCGTCGGGTTGATCGCGTCGTCGTCCTCCGGATACTCGAAGAGATTGTTGATGATCAGCGGCGGCGGATCGCTCTCGCCCCAGAGATCGACGTCGTCGTTGTCACCGTGGTGACCCGTGAAGTAGCAGCCCTCGACGCGAACGTACGCGAAACGCGTGTGAACGCCCTGACCAATGCCGATGAACTGACAGTTGATGACGTTGGCGGTCGCCGGTCCCGGCGTGTCCGGATCGTCGGAGATGATCGCCATCGCGTCACCTTCCTGGCTGCCCGAGTCGTTCGGGAGGTTCTGGAAGAGGCACGAGTTGAAATCGACGTGCGACGCGAGCACGACGATCGCTTCACGGTAATCGCGATCGCCCGGCTCGTAGTAGTCCTGGTGCTCGCCTTCGCAGTCGGCGTACTCGAAGGTGCAGTGATCGAAGCGGCTGTCGGCTGCCTCACGGAAGATGATGCGGTCCCACGTCGTGTCTTCGCCGAAGTGCGTGAAGCGAATCGGGCTCTCCTCCGTGCCGAGCGCGCGTAGCTCGCCCGAGACGAAGATCGAGACTCCCTCGCGCAGGAAGATCGTCGCACCGGGATCGACGTTGAGCGAGATGTTCGCGGGAACGGTCACCGACTCTTCGACGAGCAGCGCGCCCGCCCACGTCGTGTCCTCGTCGAGCGTGCCGCCGGCGCGACTCGATTCGGGGAGGTAGATGATCTCGATCGCGCCGGTGTCGACGACCGCGCCTTCGCTATCGAGCGCTTCGGCGAGCAGCGAGTTCCTACCGGAGTCGAGCGTCACGTCGACCTCGAAACCGCCGGTCGCATCGTCGAAGGTAGCCGGAACTCCCGCGACGCGCACGGAGGCCGCAGCAGCGACGGGCGTCTCGCCGACGAGCTTGAGCGTCTCGGTCGCGACGATCCACGCGTTGCCGTCGCGCGCGAAGCTAACCGACCCACCGACGCGCAGCTCGGGAATGAGTGAGAAGTCACTGCTTCCCAGGTTGACGTTGTGCCCCTCGATCGCGATGACGTTCGAGCCTGCGACGAGGAAGTCGCTCGCCGGACCGAGCACGAAGTGTTCGAAGGATCCCGCCTCGTGGTTGCTCGAGGCGCTCGTATCACGGTCGACCGCACCGCCGGGCATGTTCTCGCGATGAACCTCGGCACCGTTGATGTACGCGATGAAACCGTCGTCGTAGTCGACCGACAAGACGAGGTCGCCCTCGGGCACCGCCCCCACGTTGAACTCATGGCGGATGTAGACCGTGCGATACGAGTCCTCCATGTCATTGAGAACGGTCGCGTCGTCGCCGTCGTCGTATCCGAAACCGCTCGGACCGACCTCCCAAGCGTCGTCGTCGAAGTCGAGCTCGGCCCAAGCGTCGGCCGGATCGCTCGGGTCGGCGGTGCCCTTGAAGTAGCTCCAGAGATCGCCCTCGACCACGTAAGTCTTCCCGCCACCGTCCGGAGCGATGGTGATCGTCTGAGCCTCGACGCGAAGTGCGAAGGAGAGAATCAGGGCAAGGGGGAACCACAGCGAGTAACGAGCTGCCGTCATCGACATCGTCCAAATCTCCAAGAGCGCGCGAGTATCCACGTTGATCGCAGACTGGGAATGAGACCCGTCGTTGGCGTTCTCCGATGAGAACGCCCGGCACAGGGCGCGTCAACATAGGCCACAAAAACAGCTGTAAAAATGACTTATGTTGCTCGAGATGGGACGCCGCCCTCGATGGAGGAAACGACTCGAGGCACGCTTCCCGACCTCCGCCTCGCTGCCGTCGAGATATTTCGCAACGCGGGGAATATCCCGACAGTGCGAGGTCGTTTCGATGGCTCGCCCGTCCGACATCGGCGGGTTTGCGCGACCTGCAGCATTTTTCACGCTCGAGGTACGTGACTTGCTGAGTTGCGCGACTCAAACGATCGATCCAGTCATCGGAAACGAGTCGCATGTCGAAAGCCCGTACCGGTCTCACCGCAGCCGTGGTGCTGCTCTGTCTATTCCTCGGTCACATCGCGTTTCGGCCTCCCGGCGAGGCCGTCCCAACCGTCCTCGCGAACCGCGAGTACAATCCGTTTCTCAGTCGCCCGAACGAAGAGGGTGACCTCGGCGTCCAGACTTACCTGCGCTACTGCGCAGGCTGTCACGGAATTCACGGCGCGGGAGACGGCCCCGCTGCTCCACAACTCGACCCGAAGCCACGTGATTTCACGCAGGGCGTCTACAAGTTCACCTCGTCGGTGCAGGGTCACGAGCCGTCCGATGAGGATCTCTTCAAGTCGATCACTCACGGTCTCGCGGGAACGTCGATGCCCTCTTGGCGGTTCCTGCCCGAGCGCGACCGCTGGGCCCTCGTCAAGCTGATCAAGTCATTCTGCAAAACTTGGGACGACTTCGCGCCTCCGGTCTCGATCCCGCGGCACGAGATGCCCTTCGACCTCGAAGACCCCGACGGTCTGCGCGACGCGATCGAGCAAGGATCGGAGGTCTACCACAAGACGACGACCTGCTGGACCTGCCACCCGGGTTACATGGACGCCGCGGCGTTCGAGGAGCTCACCGGGAATCCGCCAGGAAAGGACTACGCGGGGATTCTCGTCAAGGAAGACAACTGGAAGCAGAAGGTTCCCCCGCCCGACTTCCGCAAGGACACGCTCAAGTCGGTTCGCTCGCTCGATGATCTCTACCTCGTGATCACCGCGGGCGTCCGAGGGACGCAGATGCCTTCGTGGAAGGTGCTGAGCGACGAGCAGCTCTGGTCGCTGACGTTCTACGTCGACTCCCTTCGTCCGAAATCGATCGTGCGCCAGAAGATCGAGGCGCTCGACAAGCTCTGGGCGGAAGAAGACGAAGAAGACGAAGAAGACGAAGAAGACGAAACCGACGAAGATTCCACCGAGGAGGAAGACAATTGACGACCTCAGATATCGTCGAGCCGCGACCGCAAGAGCTCGTCATCAAGCGGCTCGTGGCCGCACACTTCGCGGCCGGCATGGTCGCCTTTCTCATCAGCCTGCTCGGCGGGCTCGTCTTCTCGCTCCTCTTTCTCTACCGCTATCCGTTCGAAGGGATCGAGGTGCTGTCGCCGGGACGCGTCCGCATGGTTCACACGAACCTCATCGCGTTCGGCTTTCTGTTCAATTGCCTCGTAGCGGGACTCTACTGGGCGATTCCACGCATCACGGGGACACCCGTCCTCAGCGCGAAGCTCGGCTGGCTCATCTTCTGGGTCTGGCAGTGTGTCGTGCTCGGGACGCTCTTCGGAATTCTCGGCGGGCACGCGCAGGGAATCGAATGGGGTGAGACGCCGATCTTCGTCGACCCGGTCGTCGTCGTCGGTGCGCTCCTCCTCATGACGCAGTTCTACCCGCCGATCGTCAAGAGCCGGCAGTCGGGACTCTACGTGACCGCGTGGTACGTCAGCGCAGGACTGATCTGGACGGGCTTGACCTACCTGATGGGCAACTACCTGCCGCAGTTCTTCCTCCCCGGAGCGTCGGGCGCGGCTGTCGTCGGACTCTACATTCACGACCTCGTCGGACTGTTCGTCACGCCGTTGGGCTGGGGGCTGATGTACTACTTCGTCCCCGTGATTCTCAAGAAGCCGATCTTCAGTCACGGCCTCTCGATGATCGGATTCTGGGGCCTCGCGTTCTTCTACCCGCTCAACGGCGTGCACCACTTCCTCTACAGCCCGATCCCGATGTACGCGCAGTATGGCGCGGTCATCTCGACGGTCGCGGTCGAGGTCGTGGTCACGACGGTCATCATCAACTTCTTCGCCACGCTGCGAGGCCGCATGGACTCGCTCCGGAGCGACCTCGCGATCCGCTGGTTCTTCACCGGCATGGTGCTCTACTTCATCACCTGCCTCCAGTGTGCCGTGCAGGTGACGATGAGCGCGCAGAAGATTATCCACTTCACCGATTGGGTCGTCGGCCACTCCCACCTCGTCATGTTCGGTGTCTTCGGGTTCTGGGTCCTCGGCATGATTCACTTCCTCTGGCCGAAGCTGACCGGCAATCCGTGGTACTCGACGCGCCTCAACACGTGGTCGTACTGGCTCTCGGTGATCGGCATCGTGATCATGTTCGTCACGCTGGTCGGCGCAGGACTCATGCAGGGCTACATGTGGCGCGAGCTCGCTCCCTGGGAAGCGAGCGTGACGAGCTCCGTGCCGTTTTGGTGGGTCCGTACTTTCTCGGGAAGCATGATCATTCTCGGTGTCTCGCTCTTCGCGCTGAACATGCTCTGGACGGCCTTCGTGCCCCGCCCAGAAGCGACACCAGAAGCAGAGACTCAAGGAGCGTAAGGCATGGAGAGATTTCGAACGATCTTCCTCGTCGCAGGACTGATCTTCTTCGCGTTCGCGTTCATCTCGATGGGCGTGATCCCCTACTACCACTTGCGGCCGATCGGAGACGACCCCGATCGCAGGTTCAAGTCGGCCGAAGAGGTCGCCGTCACCGTCATGCCCCAGTTCGAGGATCTCGCGCGTCGTTACCCCAAGGCCTTCGCGAAGGCGTTCGAGGGAGGCGCGACCGTCGACAACTGCGGCGACGCGCTGCGTGAAGGACGCGATATCTACATCGCCGAAGGATGCTGGCACTGTCACTCGCAGTACGTCCGGCCGGTCTCCTCGGAGGATCTCCGCTTCGGCAAGATCTCCTATCCGGCCGAGTACCAGAACGAGCTCCAACTGCCGCACCTCTTCGGTACGCGACGAGTCGGTCCCGACCTGATCCGCCAAGCGGGCACGCACTCGAACGACTGGCATGTCGCGCACTTTCTCAACCCGCGAGATGTCTCACCGACCTCGGTGATGCCACCCTTCGCGTGGTTCTTCGACGAAACCGAACGCGGAGCCGTCCCGAATCGACGTGGCTTCGCCATGATCACCTACGTCCAATGGCTCGGCTCTTGGATCGAAGAGGAGGCTCCCGATGTCGCTGCCCGCTGATCGTATGCTGCGGAACTTTTGCGTCGCGATGATCGTGGCCGTCGTCATCGGCGGCGCGGGATTCGTCTACAAGCTCGTGCAGTTCACTCACGAGGCGCTCCAAGCCGAAGGTGCGAGCTTCGCGGTCGTTCCTGTCGTGGTCTACATCTGCGTCGCTCTCGGCTTTCTGTCCTTGTTCATCTGGGCGCTCCTTCGCGGGCAATTCAGCAATGTCGAAGAGCCCAAGTACCGCCTGCTCGATACGGAGGAACACTATGAGCGACACGGGATCTGAGAGTCGCGAAGGTCTGACGGCCACGCACGGTGAGGAGTCGAACGACGATCGCCGCGTGCTCTCGTACGAAGGCTCGAAAGTGCCCCTCTTCATGATTCTGATCTGGATCGCGTTCTTCGTCTGGGGAGTGATCTACATGGTTCGCTGGGTCCCCGAGAGCTGGCAAGAATGGGTCCAGGGCGGTGCCACTGAGCAGGAAGAGCCGAAGCAGCAGGGAGGAACCGAGTGATGGCTGCGAGGGACGATCAAGGACGCGTCTCGACCGACGCGCTGCGGGATCAAATCGGCGCCTATCGGCAAGAGCTCTCCGACATGGAGGCCGAGCTGCGTCGACGTGAACGCGAGGAGCTCGACAGTATCTGGTTCCCCCAGGGGTTCTACGGGGCGTACTACGTTCTGAGCGGATTGGTCCTCGGCGTCATCGCCGCGTGGGCTGCGCTTCTGCTCAACGCGATCGGCGCTCCGCTCTTTGGCGAGTCGTCGTTCGAGCTTGTTCGAACTTATTAGACCATCCTCGGTGGCGAGAGCTCGGCGCCGAGCTCGGATGCCGTCGCGGTGATGTTCGCGCTCGGAGTCCACACGTTCACCGGGGCTGTTTGCGGTGCCCCCATTCACGTCGTCTACAGTCGCTACTTCATGGGTCAGTCGCTCGGCAAGCGCATCGCAGTTGGCGTCGCGCTGGGAATCGTGATGTGGCTGGTGAACTTCTACGGTGTTCTTTCGTGGCTGCAACCGATGCTGCACGAGGAGTCGTCGAGCTACATCGTCGAGCACATCCCCGTCTGGGTCGCGATCCTCAACCACGTGCTGTTCACGACGCTCCTACTCCTGATGCAACCGTTCGCGATCTTCAACACGCGGAACTACCCCGCGAAAGAAGAGCAGCCCGAGCCAGCGCCGGACGCGACGTGAGACGAGGGCGCCGGACGCGAAGAATCCCCTGCCGGCACTGCGGGCTGCCGGTTCGTGTCTCGTCGGAGTCGGCAAGTAGCGAAGAGCCGGTCTTCTGCTGCTACGGGTGCGTTCTCGCGCATCAGGTCGTCCGTGGAGACGGGCACGCAGGAAGCGGGCTCGCCGGCGGCATATTGAGTCGCCTGATGCTCGCCGTCTTCCTCGCGATGGCCGTCATGGTCTTCTCGCTCGCGCTCTACGCAGACTCTTGGTTCGGCACGCTCCCCGACGGCTCGCATCCTCTCGGCCCTCTCGCTTCGCTCTTCGGCTGGCTCGCCTGTGGATTCGCGACACCCGTCGTGTTTCTTCTCGGCTGGCCCCTGCTGCGCAACAAGGCTTCGACCGATGATCGCTCGACAGGCGCCGTCAACGCTCTGTTGGTGGTCGGTGTTCTTGCAGCGTACGGACTCTCGGTCGCACACCTGATCCGAGGAGAGGGCGCCGTCTACTTCGAGACGGCGACGATGATCCTCGTGCTCGTGACTCTCGGTCGATTCCTCGACGCCAAAGCCCGCTACGCGGTCTCTCGATCCCTGCGCGACTTTCTCTCGATCGATCCAGAGTTCGCGACGCGGCTCTCCTCGGATTCCACAAAAACGACCGAGCGCGTCTCGGTCGACGACGTCGCTCGTGGAGACACGATTCGAGTCGCGAGCGGAGAGCGAGTCCCTGCGGACGGCGTCGTGCTCTCCGGCTCGGGAAGTCTCGACGAATCGATGCTGACGGGCGAATCGGACCTCCGTCCGCTCGAGTCGGGAAGCGAGCTCTACGCAGGCAGCCTACTCCTCGATGGCTCGATCGACTTCGAGGTTCGCGCACCGCGCGGAGAACGCCTCCTCGATCGCATGCACGAGATCGTCGACTCGGCACGAGACCGTCGCATGCCGCTCGAATCTCTCAGCGAACGTGCCGCACGGCTCTTTCTTCCGGTCGCGGCGACCCTCGCGGTCGGCACCTTCGCGTTGACGGCGCTGGACGGAAACTGGGACGCCGGCGTGCTGCGAGGGCTCGCGGTCCTCCTGGTCGCCTGCCCTTGCGCGCTCGGAATCGCGACTCCCCTCGCCACTTGGGTCGCGATCGGAACGGCTGCGAAACGCGGCATCTTGATTCGAGGCGGCGACGTGTTCGAAGCGCTGTCCGGCCAGTGCCGTGTCTTTCTCGACAAGACCGGTACGCTCACCGAACGCCGGCAGACGATTTCAGAAGTCCGTCCCGCACAAGGCTGGAGCCAGGATGACGTACTGCGTATCGCCGCATCTCTCGCGGAGCACTCGCGCCACCCGGTCTCGAGATCGATCATCGCACACGCGCGTGCGCAGCGTATCCAGGTGAGCGGCGTCATCGACCTCCAATCCGTTCGCGGGCTCGGCCTGCGCGGCACGATCGACGGAAAGCGTGTCGCTCTCGGAACGGCCGCCATCAACGACGCTGTCGAGACGGACCGCTCGGGCGGCGAGCTCATCGTCACACTCGGCGACGAGCTTGTCGGAACGATCGCGTACCGGGAAACCGTTCGGGCCGATGCTGCGCAGCTTGCTGACGAGCTGAAGAGGCTCGGCACATCGCCTCGCATTCTCACAGGTGACGCCGAACCGCGTGCAGAACTGGTCGCGAACGAGCTCGGCCTTCCAGTCGTCGCATCGCTCCTTCCGACAGAAAAGGTCGAGCGCCTTTCCGAAGCGAGAGCCGCCGGACACCCAGTCGTCATGATCGGAGACGGGCTCAACGACGCTCCGGTTCTCGCTGCGGCGGACGTCGCGATCGCTCTCGGTCATGGAGCCGAGCTATCTCGCGAAGTTTCCGAGGTCATCGTTCTCGAAGATGATGCGGGAGTCCTCTCGAAAGTTTCCGAGCTCTTCGAGCTCTCACGTCGAACCGTTCGTCGGGTGCGCTTCAATCTCTTTTGGGCCTTCGCGTACAACACTGTCGCAATGGTCTTCGCTGCGATCGGGACGGTGCCCCCACTGGTCGCGGCGCTCCTGATGATTCTCTCGAGCCTCTTCGTCATTGCCGGTTCGGCGGTCGGTGTAGAAAAAGAGGCTCACGATGTCCCCGAGACTCCGTCAGAGAGGAGCCCCGCATTGAGCGGAGCCGAGGCAGCATGACGGTCGCCGACTGGACCAGTTTCGCCGCTGCTCTCGCGATCGCGCTCACGGGTTCGATCCACTGTGTCGGTATGTGCGGAGGCTTCGCGCTCTCGGCGTCGATCGCGCCCGACTCGTCTCCCGATCGCGAGCGGCGCTTCTCGTTCGGAATCGCTCGGTCTCAGCTGCTCTACCACCTCGGAAAGACGACGTCGTACGTCTTCCTCGGAATGCTCTCCCTGTGGACGGGAACGACCGTCCTGCGCTCGAGCTCGTTCGCTCGCAGCTCGCTTTTCTTCGCCTGCGGGGCGGCACTCCTCCTCCTCGGCGCGGCAAGCCTCGGCTGGAGAGCTCCGAGACGCGCAGCAGGCAGCGCGTTCGTTCGACTGACGAAGCTTGTCGGCTGGACGGATTGGATGCGGAGCTCGATGTCGGCGAGCCCTCTGCTCCGACCGATTTACCTCGGCATGTTGAGCGGTCTGCTTCCCTGTCCGCTCGTGTGGGCATTTCTGGCGACCGCTGCCGTGTCGACATCGCCGGTCGGCGCACTCGGCCCGATGCTCGCGCTCGGACTCGGCACGGTGCCGGCACTCGCGATCGTCGCATGGTCGGGAAAGACGCTCACGCCGAGATTCGGACTCGGGCTCGCGAAATTCTCCGGCGTTCTGCTGATCGTCCTCGGCTGCTGGACCTGGTACCGAGGGTTTCACCCGAACCCGGCCTGCTGCGGCTAAACGGCCTAAATGGACGAGGAGTGGACTCCACGCAGCGTCGGCATTCGCGCCAATCCACTGTCGAACACCGCAGCGATCGCTCGAAGGAACCACCGCCCTTCGTCCGTGACGCAGATCTCGTCGTCGAAGACTCGAACGAGCCCCGCATCCAGGAACGGAACGAGCAAAGTCAATTCGACAGGGAACATCTTTTTGAGCGTCATGCCGAAGCGCGACTCGAACTCCTCGAGGTCGACCGAGAGGTTGCAGAGGATCTCTTGGATCACGAACCGACGAACGAAGTCATCACTCGTCAGACGAATACCGCGACTGACCGGAAGCTCCCCACGCGCCGTCCGACGAAAGTACTCAGCGAGCTTCTTGGCGTTCTGTGCGTAGGAGAGCGGAAACTCGCTGATCGCGGAGACCCCGAGTCCGAGAAGAGAAGCGCCGCGGAACTGGGTGTAGCCCATGAAGCCGCGACCGAGTGTGCGACTGCTCTGCGCCTCGGCAAGCGAGTCGTTCGGTCGGACGAAGTGATCGAGCCCGATGTGGACGTAGCCGAACGCCTCGAGCACTCGGTGGGTCTCGATGAGAAGGTCCCAACGCTTCTTGGCGTCAGGAAGCGTCGCCTCGTCGATCGTGCGCTGATTTCGCATCCGGCTTGGAAGATGGGCGTATCCGAAAACGCAGATGCGTTGCGGCTCCAGAGCGACGACGCCGTCGAGCGTCGCGGCAAAACGGTCGACCGTCTGCTCGGGCAAGCCGTAGACGAGATCGACGTTGATCGACTC
>CAYZGY010000029.1:0-22425 GCA_964478085.1 uncultured Planctomycetia bacterium | reverse complement strand
CCGTTGCGTCGGCAGAGCTCGGCGACGAGGTAGACGAGGTTGGGATCCTTCTCCTGACGGAGCGACTTGCGCAGGAACGCGATCGCTTGTCGGAGGTAGAGCGTCCGCAGGGCGCTGCGGTCGTTGCGGGGCAGCGCTGCGGAGGGCTCGATGCGCAGACACCAGTACGCGCGAAGCATGCGCAGGCCGATCTCTTTCGGAGTGAGCCCGAGGAGTGGCGCGAGCACGGCCGACCACGCGTAACGCGTGTGGGGGAGTGGCGAGCACTCGTCGACATCGTCGACCTCGAGTTCCTCCTCCTCGACCTCGTCGTCTTCCGGCGCGTCTTCGTCGTGCAGCCGCTCGGCGTACTCGTGGAAGAACCGCTCGACCATCGGCTCGGAGATCTGGCGATCGAGGAAGTCTCTGGCGAGTCCTGCGAAGTGGCACTTCGGGCAGCAGTGGATCTCGGCCTGAATGACGTGCTCGCCACTCATGCGAACGAAGAGATCGCTGTCTTGCCCTTTGGCGACGCCACCGCCGACACACCGGAGCGGCAGTCGCTGGGCGCACATGGGGCAGGAAACTTCTATCGTCGACCAGACAATCATCGGATCTCGAACATGGCGGACAGGTCCTTCGAAATGCGCGAAGTGCTTCGAAATTCACGCGCCCGCGTCGATGAATCAAACCTGAGGCGATTATAGCACCGGACGGGAACGCGTCCTGGTAAAACGAAGCGTCACGCGAGGGGCGAATCGAACAGCGTGCGATGGTCGGGCCGAATAAGGGAATCGTTCGCGAAGTCGAAGACGGTGACGGGTTAAGATATCCCGCGCTTCCCTGACGAAAAGAGGTCCTTTCGAGTATGCGCCGGATCGGAAGAGCTCACTCCTCGTGTCGTGCATCTCGTCGGACGTGTGCGACGTTCGTGTTCTTCACTCTTCTCTTCGCAGCGTCAGCTATGCTCGTCACCGGGTGTGTTCCGCCGTCCGCGAAGATTCGCCAGTTCGACGTCCAGACAAGGCTGATCGAGTTTCCCCTCGACAATCCGCGCAAGCACTCGTTCTTGCTCGGCGCGCGAGAGAGAATCTGGATCTCGACGAGCGCGATGCGTGTCGAGACGACGGTGAGCGAGCCGACCGAGACGGGAACGGCACGGCGTGATGTTCCGAACCGTCGCGTCCTGTGGATCTTCGACTTCAGCCGTGGAGAGATTTGGCGCCGTGAGGGCAAGGGCGAGTTCCGTCGCACTCTCTTTCGCGAGTACGACTACGACCTCGAGTTCGCGCGACGCGCGGCTCTCGTCGACTTCGTCGACTCGTTCGTGCGTGATTCCGAAACTCGCGCTCTGTCGTCGATCGCGTTCTATCGCGGCGACGGTGAGGTGTCGGTCGTCCCGCCGGGCGCCGATCGCCTCGTTCGTGCGCGTGTCGGCATCGTTCCCGGGGTCTCGTGGAAGGTCGTGGGAAGCGAGAACGCGTCTGATCGTCAGAACCGCTCGGTCGTCGCCGAGCGACTCTTTCAACGCATCATGGGGATGACTCGCGAAGAGGGAGCCTTCCTCGCGCGCAGTATTCGTGGAGTTCCTCATTCGTTTTTCGGTCGCTCCCTTCCGAGCGATGGACGGATCGTCGAGGAGCAGCACGAGGTGCTCTCGGTCGAGAGCCTCTACGGCATCGAACTCGGCTTCTTCGAGCCGCCGAGAGAAGACGTCGAGCGTGAGCGAAAGCACCTCTCGAAGATCGTCTCGTGGGAGGTGCTGTTCGACTGGCTCGTGCAGGACGAGATCGCCGAGCGCGGAATCGATTCCCAGGAGCCGTACGAGAGCGGGTGGCTCGGCAAGCTGCTCGAGTACGAGATGATCTCCGGGTCGACGCTTCCGGACACGGTCTCTTCGCGATGGGCGCTCGTCTCGGGACGACGTCAAGTCGAGCTGATGCGACTCGCGCTTCGCGTTCGTCCGGAGTGGGCGCGCGAGCGCGTTCTCGCCGCGGCGCGCGGACGCCTCGCGGCGGTCGCCTTTGGAGCGGTCGAGGCGCTCTTCCTCGAGAACGATCGCGAGGCCGCACTCGTGATCGTCGACATCTTGCGCAATCGCACGCACTTCATCGAGCCGGTCGACCACGCCGGCCTCGTCGCGTGGGCGATCCCTCGACTTCGGGTCGCGTCGGGACGCTCGTACGCGGAGTTCGAACGCGACATCACGCCGCTCTGGTCGTCGAGCACGCGCGGGGGAGCTTTACCGGACCCGGAGGAAGCGCTCGCGAAGGAGCTCGACCACTGGATCCGTTGGGGAGAGGCCCGTCGCAGCACGACGGCTCCCTGAAGAAGTGCCGCCCGCGTCGTCGCTTTTCGACGGCGATGCTATACTTCTCGAGCTTCTGGGGTTCTTGAACTCCGTTCTCTTCCGGAAGGACGGAGCAGGGAGGGCGTTCGATGCAGACCGGACGCAAAGAGAGGGCGGCACCGGCCATGCGGGCGCTTATTCGATTCATCGAGGACAGTCTCATCGCCTCGTTCGAGGACGATGCGGACTCTTTCGTCGCATCTTTGGACGACGACTCGGTGGTCATCCACACCCTCGAAGAACAGCTGCGAGCAACGGGGGCATCCCGTCTTGTCGTTGATTTCCGGAACCTTGCGTACATCGAGGGAACAAATCTTCGCGACCTCTGCGACTGGCTGTCGGGGCTGTCGCGGTCGAAACTCGTCCGCTTTGTGGGTCCCGGACCCGCATTGAATCGGCTCTCGGCCATGTTGGTACGGCCCTTGCCGGTAGAGTTCTCACGTACGGTGGGCGCAGCCCTGAGCTGTGATACCGCGAGTTTCGACCCGAAGACCCGCTCTTGGAGGCTGTTCCTCGAGCAGTTCAATCCGGGACACACGCCACGCGAGGTTCCGGACGACTCTAGGCTCGAGTCCGACGATCGAAACAAAACGGTAGCGGAACCTTCTCCGGACGAAACTGAAACGGTGATCGACCTCGACGAAGAGGCCGTCTACCTCCGAGCCGAAGCGCGCGGGCCTCACAACCCGATGCACCGAACGCTCGAGTTTCAACGCGGGAAGGACCAAGACTCGGCGGACGTGGGAGACACTTCGGGGGACGTGTAAGGGAGAAACAAATTCATTCAGCTCAGCGCACGGCGTCGTCAATCAGCCGTGTGGGGAACTCCGGGATTGCCGGCGGAGTTGTGACCTTTCTGAGCTTCGGTTCCGGCTTCAGGGAGTCTCGCAGTACTCATGGATCTCAGCGACAAGAAGAACGAAATGCAGAACGACACCGGAGTCGCCACCTCGATGAAGTCGACCTCGAAGGTCCTCCGCGTAGGAGTCGACCTCGGAACCAACACCTCGGTTCTCGAAAGCTCGCACGACGGCAGCCGCCTCGAGCTCGACCAAGACATGATCACGACGGTCGTCGGTTACCCGAAGGCCGGAATCATTCCCGGTATTCTGCCGAGCGACGCGGATATCCTCTTCGGTGACGAGGCCCTCGAGTATCGCCTCCACCTCAATCTCAAGTGGCCCCTCAAGGACGGCTTCATCGACGACATCGACGCGTCGAAGCACTTCACCGGCCAAATGCGCGGCATCGTCGACAAGGACAGCGACTCCGAGGTTTGGGGTGTCGTCGGTGCTCCCGCGAACGCGTCGCCCGAGCGTCAGTCCGAGATTCGCACCGCGATGCGCGGCTTTCTCGATCGTCTCCTGATCGTCCCCGAGCCCTTCCTCGCGGCCATGGGCCTGCGTGAGGACGAAGGCTTCCAGAAGGCCGGCGTCACGAGCGACCCGACCAAGCACTCGCTGATCATCGATATCGGTGCCGGTACGACCGACCTCTGCCTCGTCCGCGGTTACTTCCCGACGGCCGACGATCAGGTCAGCGTTCCGAAGGCCGGAAACTTCGTCGACGACGTGATCTTCGACGGCATCCAGAAGCGCTTCCCGGACCTCAACCTGACGAAGGTCACCGTGACGGGAATCAAGGAGAACCACTCGTTCGTCCTCGGCCATGAGCGTGACGCGACCGTCAAGGTCTACGTCGAAGGTCGTCCGCGCACGATCGACCTCCAGGACATCGTCGGTGGCGCCTGTGACCTCCTCGTCCCCGAGATCGTCGCCGGTATTCAGCACCTCCTGAAGCGCTGTGACACCGACTCGGTCGTCAACGTCATGCAGAACATCATCGTCACCGGCGGTGGCTCGCAGATCCAGGGTCTCGCCGAGAAGGTCCAGCAGGTCCTCCAGGAAGACGGCTACGACTGCGCCCGCACGATCCAGCCGGCCGACTACAAGCGCCTCGTCGCGAAGGGCGCTCTGCGAATCGCCGAGAACGTCCGCGACGACCAGTGGCAGATCGGCATTTAATCGAATGCTCGCGCTTCTCTCTTGCTGAGAGTCGAGCGCACCTCGAGAAACGCGAAGCGGAGACGGACCTCAGGTTCGTCTCCGCTTTTTTTCTGTGTCGGCCGCGGATTCTCGTCGCGCTTGCTCGGCCTCCCGAACGACCTCGAGCGTCTTCTCTTGCGCGCGCTACACCGTGACGATGAGTCAGAGGAAGACGAGCGTCGAGGCGATGCTCACCAAATCGTAGATCAGTGTGATGCCGTTCACGTCGAGGACCTCGGAGCTCGTTTCGGCACGAGAGCCGAGTCGAAAACACGCTTGACGCCGAGAATCAAGCTTCGCTCGTCCAGCCCCGTGATGAAGCTGAAGGCGAGGACCAGCGCATCGAGGAGGAGGAAAGCGGACAGGACGCCGGCGAGTCGAGAGGCGTCCTCGAACCGCGAGCTCGGTGGGCCACGACGCCGGCGAACCCGACCCCGACGCGACTATTTTTCACGCGGGTCTCTCCGACGGCTCGCGGGCGGCCGATAGGGGGAGCCGCTTTCGGGATCGTTTTGGTTCATCGCCAACTCGGCTTCGCCTAGTGGAATGAACTCGACCTACCACGAATCCCGAAACCGGGACGATGGCTACTGCTAACGCCCGCCCCAGGCACTCAACGTGCACTCCACACCCCAATCCTCTGCTGGTCGGGGTGAATTGCTCGCGCCAGGCGCGAGCAAGAGGGGGCTGCCCGACAGCCCCCTGTAAAACATCGAAGAAAGCTCGCCTCTAGCGAGTTTTCTTCGCGCCCGGAAGCGCACGGCCCATCCGACGACGGTTGCGGATCAGCTTACGGCCGTGGCGGGTCTTCGAGCGGTAGCGGAATCCGCGGCGATTGCGCTTGCGGGCGGTGGTGCGAACTCTGACCTTCATCGTATTACTCGCTGGTGCTGGGATCAGGGCGAACCGCGGATTATAGAGATCTCGAGGTGCGAGATCAAAGGACAATCTTGCCGCGTCCCAGGATGTCGTGCAGGTGGATCAGGCCTTCGACCTGGCCGCCATGATTCGTCACCGCAAGTGCCGTGATCCCATGGACTTCCATGAGATGGAGAGCGTCTTTCGCCGACGCGGAGGCGTCGATCGTCCGGGGGCCGGCGGTCATCACGTCGCGGACGCACCGAGAAAGTAGGGCCGCGGCCTCCGCCTCGCCGCCGAGGAGGCGCCGAACGTCGCCATCCGTCACGATTCCGATCAATCGGTCCTCATCTTCGACGACGAGCGCGAGTCCGAGGTTTCCGCGCCGGGTCATCGCGGTGATCGCCTCGGGCACGCTCGCGTCGGCACCGACGAGCGGCAAGTCGGATTTCGGGCGCATCAGGTCGAGCACGCGGTAGCGCAGACGCTCCCCGAGGCTTCCGCCCGGGTGGAACCGCGCGTAGTGGTCGGCCGTGAAGCCCCGCTCCTCGAGGAGCACCATCGCGAGCGCGTCGCCGAGAGCCAGGGTCACCGTCGTCGAGGTCGTCGGAGCGAGCCCGAGCGGGCAGGCCTCGCTTTCGACGCCCGTGTCGAGGGTGACGCTCGCGAGCCGGTCGAGCGAGGATCCCATCCCTCCCGTGAAAGCGATGATCTCGATCTCGAGCTCCGCCGCGGCACCGCAGACCGCGAGAACCTCGGCGGTCTCGCCGCTGTTCGAGATCGCGAGGAGCACGTCGCCGGCCGTCAGCATGCCGAGGTCGCCGTGGAGCGCCTCGACGGGACGGAGGAAGAAGGACGGCGTCCCGATCGACGAGAGCGTCGCGGAGATCTTCTCCCCGATGACGCCGGATTTTCCGACTCCCGTGACCGAGACGCGACCGCCCGTCGCGAGGATGCGTTGCACGAGCCGATCGAAGCTCTCGTCGAGTCCGTCGGCCTTTTGGAGGATCGCGTTTCCTTCGTGGCGCAGAATTTCGCGCCCACGTTCGACGATGCGGCGAGTGGGGTCCTGCATGACCCCAGAGCTACACCCAGAACGGGGCGATGTCCAGGGGCGCGACTGCTGAAAGCGTGAAAGCACGAAAGCGTTTCGATGTTCGACGTCTCCGAGCCTTTGGTGTAGCTTGGCGCGTCGAAGGCGATCAGGACGAGTGACATGACTGAGAAGCGTGACGAGAACCGACCCGCTGCCTGGCTCCTCGAGGGGGCGCAGGTCATCACGGGCGGAGCGAGCCTCGGGCAAGTTCCCGTCGTCGTGCGAGGCAAGCGCGTCGTCGCGATCGGCAAGGGCGCACGTCGCCAGGCGCGGGGAAACGGCGTCCGCAAGCTCGACCTCGAAGGCTGCGTGCTCGCCCCGGGTTTCGTCGATCTTCACACGCACGGCGCGGCCGGAGTCGATTTCGTCGACGCGTCGGGCGAGGAGATCGCTCGATCGATGGACCACTACCTCGCGCACGGCGTCACGCGCGTCTTGATGAGCCTCTACCCGTCGAGCTGGAAGAAGTCCCTCCGAGTGGTCGAGCATCTCGCCGACGTCCTCGACGCAGGAGACGGGCGCGGAGTCGTGTTCGGTCTCCACCTCGAAGGGCCCTTCGTCAGTCCCGGCCGTCCGGGCGCGCTTCCCGTGCGCAACTTCCGCGAGCCTTCGACGAAGGACGCGGCGAAGCTGCTCGATGCGGCGCGGGGATACGCGAAGACCGTGACGCTCGCGCCCGAGCTGCGCGGCGCGCCGGCGCTCATCCGCTTCTTCGAGCGTCGCGGCGTCGTCCCGGCCTTCGGCCATTCGGACGCGAACTACGACCAGACCTGTCGCGCTGCGAAGGGGGGACTTCACTACGCGACCCACCTCTTCAACGCGATGAACGGTCTCCACCATCGCGATCCGGGCGCCGTCACGGCGCTCATCGAGAATCCCGATGTCGCCGTCGAGCTCATCTCCGACGGCGAGCACGTCCACGCCGCCGCGATGCGCCTCGTGACCGAGGCGAAGTCGCCCGAGAAGGTCGTCCTCGTCAGCGACTCCGTTCCGCCGTGCGGGTTGCGCGATGGACGATACGACTTCGCCGGTGGTCAGGTCGAGCTGCGCAAGGGTCGCATCACGCGCGACGACGGTCGCCTCGCTGGCAGCGCGCTGACGCTCGACCGAGCCGTGCGCGTGCAAGTGAAGGACGTCGGCACGAGTCTTCCGAACGCGCTTCGATTCGCCTCAGAGAATCCCGCTCGCGTCGCACAGATCGCGCGTCGCGCCGGCACGATCGCGAAGGGACGTCCCGCCGACCTCGTCCTCCTCGACGCGAAGAAGCTGACCGTCCGTGCGACGTGGCTCGCGGGAGAGCTGGTCTATCGGCGCGGAAAGCTCTGATCGAGCTGATCGGCTCTCGGCGTTCGGCAGAGAAGCGCCCGTACTTTCGACGAAAAGTTCGGGCCCGGTCGTTTCGGAATCCTCTGCACGAAAAGCGTTCCTAACGCGTTCCGGCATCCTGGCTGAAGTGCTAACATCGGGAATCCGCTGACGCCAAAGACGAGGATTCGACCCCTACGATGTTCTGGATGAGATCGAACGCCGCACGGCTCATCGCTTGCTTCGCGATTTCGCTTCTGGCGTTTTCGTCCGGTTGTAACCGCACGTCATCATCCGGTTCCTTCATCGTTCTCCGCATCAACGAGGTCTCGCCACGCAACGTGAGCGTCCTCGCGGGAGAGCCGAACGGTATCGTCCTCGACTGGGTCGAGATCTTCAATCCGAGCGACACCGCGGTGCGTCTTGAGGGCTACTCGCTCTCGGACGATCCTCGCCGGCCGAACAAGTTTCGTTTTCCTCCTCACGCTCAGATCGCGGCCGGCGGCTTCGTCGTGATCTACCTCGTCGGTGACGGTCAGCTCGCACGCATTCAAGCGGATCGCGCGGCGAACGGTGAGGCGCCGTTCGAGATGACCGAGTTTCACGCCGATTTCGGGCTTTCGGGGAACGCGGAGACGCTCTACCTCTACGCGAACGGCAGGCGCATCGATCGTCTCGGTTGGGAGGACGTTCCCGAAGACGCGAGCGTCGGACGGTTTCCCGACGGCGGCTCCGAGATCGGATTGATGTTCGCGGCTGCGCCGGGGGAGGCGAACAACCAGTTCGAGCTCATCGCGCCGCGCTTCGCGCTCGGCTTCCGTCCTCGCCCGGCGATCTGTGTCGATCCGCGGGATGAGGTCGCCGTGACGTTCTCGGTCCTGAGCGACGTCGAGTCGACGTCGCCCGAGGTTCGTCTGCGCTTCCTCGAGCGGCCCGATTGCTCCCTCGAAGATCAATCCGCGACGAGCTGCGCGCTCATCTTCGAGGAGAACGCGGAGGACGTCGTCGAGGTCGATCTCGCTCCGACGGGCGGGGGACGAGCCTGCGCCGCGCGCCTCGACGAGGAGGGCGACGCCCTGCCGCCCCTTCCCGAGAACGAGGACTGCCCGCCCGAGGCCGTCAATGGCAAGTTCGGCGATCGACCCGTCCAGGTCACCTCGTTCCACGCGTTTCTCCCCGCCGGAGCGACGCTCGGCGAGACCGAGGAGCACAAGCCGGTCGTCCTCGTTTGGGTCTCCGTCGAGAACGAGCTCGGTCGCAACGACTTCTGCTTTTGCTACGTCTACGGCAGCGGCTGCTTCGATCTCGTGATCTCGGAGTATCAACCGGTCAACAACGCGACGCTCGAATTTGTTCGAGTCGATCCGAACGGATTCGGCGAGCGCAGCGCGCCCGACTGGCTCGAGATCTTCAACCATGGCGACGAGCCGATCGACCTGACGAACTTCGGGCTCGCCGGCACGAACGCGGCTCGTAACGGTAATCTGCGCCAGTGGGTCTTCGGTCGGGACTCGTTCGACGAGCCGCAGTACTTGACGATCGGCCCGGGCGAACGTCGCGTCGTGATTTGTCAGAACGACGGTGGTGCGCTGCGTCGGCAGTTTCGACGTGTCGTCGTCGACGACCGAGGGGTGGAGTCCTTCGACCAGGACTGTCTCTACTACTCGACGCGCTTCGATCTCAGCGCCAGCCAGACCGGTGTCGATGGCTTCGTGCTCACCGCGCCCGCAGGGAACGTGCAAGTCGTGATCGATGAGGCGACGCTCGACTTCCGTCAGTTCTTCGTCGACAACCCGACGCCCGATCCGCTCGATCCGGATTTCCCGATTCGCGACCTCTCGTTCATTCGGCAGCCCGGCGGCGTCCCGGGCGTCGAGGATCCACGGGAGCGATTTCCGATCGGAGAATTGAGTCCGGGTCTCCCGACCGACTGTGCGACGCCCGCGGGCTGCTCGGGAATTGATCCCGACGGAACGGATCGCTTCGATTGTCCGAAGCCTCCGGCCATCCTCCCGGAGCTCCAGGTCGTCCCGGCCGGGGCTGTCGGCACCAACGAAGTCCATCGATGCCCCGAGCTCGGTGAGGGCGTCGTCGTCACCACCCGATTCGCGATTCACAGGAACACGCTCGCCGCGTTCGAGGCGGGCGAGACGCCGAGCTTCCGCGCCGAGGTCGAGGTCGAGAACGTGCTCGGCGAGCGGATCGTCTTGACCCTCGACGACGGCATCACCGTGACGCGCGACGAGACACGTCAGGCCGAGGCGCCACGCGGGACCGTGCTTCTGCGCCTCGATGCCCACGTTCCGCCGCAGCCCGAAGGCCTGGTCACCGTGCTTCGCGTCGAAATCACCGACGATCTCCTGGCGGGCGAGCTTCCGGAGGCCGAGCTCAACGTCTTGCTCAGCCGCGAGACGCTCGAAGAGGACGACCGCCAGCGACAGTTCAACGAGGCTGTCGCGGATTGCGTCGCCCAGCAGCAGCTCGACCCGAACCTCGTGTGCGACATCGATCCCGCGGAGCTCGAGGGGCGATCACGCGTCGGGTTCGGCTACTTCTCGGGAAGGCCTCCAGTTGCTCACTCCGGTCTCATTCACGAGTTCGTGCCGCAGAACGAGTCAGTCCTGATTCCGGGCTTCGACAACTTCGCCGGAGAGCAGAAGCCGGACTACATCGAGATTCATCTGCCGATGGACGCCGAGGTCGAAAGCATCGACCTGAGCGGTTTTTTCGTCACGGCCGAGCGACACGCCGACACGCCGATCCGCGAAGCCCTGCGAGCGCCGCTTCCGAAGGATATCCCGCCGATCGCTCGTGGCGAGTTCCTGCTCATCGTCTTCGGTCGCGTGCCGCCGCGTGAGCTGCCGCACACGACGGTCTCGGCGAGCGACCTCGGGATCGACGCCGACCTCTGCGCCGGGACGCTGCACCTGATCGGGCCCGACGAGCTCGGCAATTGCCTCGTCGACAGCATGTCGTGGGACTGTGATCGCGGTGACGGGCTGAGGCTCGCGCAAGATCGGGCCTTCGGTCCTTCGTGCTCCGACCCGAGCCGCACGGTCGACGTGACTCCGTCGCCCGGCACGCGCAACTTCCTCAAGCCCGTGCTGCTCGGTGCACGGCACGCCAATCTCGGGCAGTTCGCGGCGGATCCGAACGTTTGCGAGGACAACACTCTCAAGACGCTCGTGGCGACGGTTCTCGTCGATCGTCGCTTGATTCTTGCAGAGGGGACGGACGAAGAAGATGTCGCCTCCGTCGTCTCGAACGCGACGTTCCGCCTGACCCAAGGCTCGGTCTCGCCCGTGCCGTCGTTTCCCGAGGTTCAGGACTTCGACGACAACTTCAAGATCGTTCAGTTCTCGACGACGTTCATCGGAACGGGTGCCGAAGGCACGGTCTTCTACGACGCGCTCTTCGAGGACATCTGCGGCGGCTCGGTCTCCGAGTGTGACGACGGTCCGTGCTTCTCGCTTCGTATCGACAGCGGGGAGGCTCCCGAGCTCTTCATCAACGAGGTCAATCGGGCTTTTCCGATTCCCGGCGACACTCTCGAGGAAGATGTCGAGGACGGTGTGTTCCAGGCGATGCCGCGTGAGTGGATCGAGATTTTCAATCCCGGCTCCGCGCCCGTCGATCTCGGAGGGATGTCGCTCTCGGACCATCGCCAGATCCCGCGCGTCCTCACCTTCGACGATGGGACGATCGTTCCGGCTCGCGGCGCACTCGTCGTCGTGACCGATGGTGGTGATCCCCTACCGAAGACAGCCCCGCCGGCGAACGTCGTCGTCGACTTCGAGTGGATTCCGCGCGTCGACAAGTTCAACGGTCAGGTTTTCGTCGGCGTGAACTGTGGTCGCGATCCTCGCGACGATGACAAGTCTGCTCCGCCGTTCGATCTTTCGCTCATCGATCGCATCGACCGTGGCTCCTGTCTCATCGACTCGTTCCACGGGCAGTTTCCTGATCCCGAATGCAACTCTCCGATCGGTCTCGGGCGCGTTCCCGACGGTGGCGAGATCGTCGTCATCGACGAGCCGACGCCCGGCGTCGTCGAAGGACCCGGAGAGCCGACCTTCATCCGCGGTGACGTGGACGGGGACGGTAACGCATCCTTGACCGACGCGGTCGCATTGCTCGATTTCCTCTTCCGTGCCGCTGCCGCGCCACCGTGTCTCGACGCGCTCGACGTCGACGATGGTGGCAAGCTCAACGTCACGGATGCCGTGTATCTACTGACATTCTTGTTCAGCGGCGGGGACGCACCGCCGCCGCCGTTCCCTGAGCCGGGGACGGACCCGACGGCGGATACGATCTCTTGCGAGGGATTGTAGCCCTCGCGACCTTCCGTCAATATCGGAACGACTGGGTCTTCTGGCGGATCGCGAAACGCCGTTATCTCGATCCGTTTTCTTTAACGACGGCTTAGAACGTGGGCTTCGCGACCCTTCCGAGGCGATTTAGAGCGCATTGGACGGGAAGAGACGCGCGTGTTCTGCCGATATCCTCGAACATGAAGAACACTATTCGCGTAGCCAGCTGGATCTTGGTCGCCACGTGCACACTTCTCGCTTTTCCTCCTACGTCGTTCGCCCAAGGTGACGACGGGGACAAGTCCGCGAAGAGCGACAAGAAGGATAAGAAGAAGAAGGACCCGGGCACGCTCGAGGATCGAGTCAAGGAGCTCGAGGGGGACGTCAAGGACCTCCGCAAGAAGCTCAACGAGTCGGACGACGGCATCTTTGCCGACGGAATCCTCACGCTCGGCGGTGGGGCGACGCTCCAATTCGGCGGCAAGCTCGAGCTTCTCTTGATCGACCCGGACGAGGACTCGATGCCTTCGCTCGGTCCCACGTTCGCGACCGAGGAGCCCGACGCCCACCTCATTCTGCAGCGTCTGCGCTTGGCTCCCGTCGCTCGACTCAATCGACACATCAGTCTGAGAGGCCAGCTCGACTTCCGTCCGACGGACGGGGACACCGTGCTCAAGGAGGCGATCGCCCGGCACGACTCGCAGCCGCTCGACTGGCTCAAGTCACGCTTTCAGATCGGGCTCGACGATCGTTTCATCCGCCCCGCGCGTCGTACGAAGGGGTACCCGCTCATCGGAAACGCGTTTTGGCGCGACGAGTCGATGGCCGTGACGTGGGCGCTCTCCTTCGGCCACCGCAAGGGCATGGCGGCCGCGCGTGCCGCGGCGGAAAAGGGGCGGCAGAACAGGACGCGCAGCAGCGCGGGCACCGACAGCTTCAACGAGGACTTCGACGGGGACGACGTCTCCTCGGTCAACTCCGGAGCTCCGTCGGGTCCCTTCGACTTCCTCGACAACTGGGGGCAGATCCAGGTCGTCCTCTCGGTCGGCCAGGGCTACGAGCTCGGCTCGAACGAGGTCAACTTCGACGGGGCTCGGTTCAACGACATCGTTCAGGATGATCGCGAGCTCGAGAACGACCTCGCCCTGCGGGAGATCGGTGTCGGCCTCGGCTGGCGTCGCAGCTTCGAGCAGTACGGCGACCTCGGCCTCCTCGCGTTCTTCTTCGACGACGAGCTGCGCGCGAACTCGATCTCGTTCCTCCAGGGGACGGACATGACGCTGCGCAACGGCGCGAACCAGCCGATCGCGGGGTACGGCGATTCGGGGGACGATGGCAGCCAGCGTCACGGCATCACCGTCGAGTACTTCCTGCCCGCGTCGACGATCTTCGAGAACCTCGACACGCGTAAGCGCGACGGGCTCCGCATCCTCTTCCAGTGGATTCGCGGGGAGGACGGGGCGATGACCCGCGAGGGCTGCTTCCTCCAGGGATCGTACCGGTTCAGCTTCGGTAAGCTCGTTGCGAAACGCTACTTCCGTAGCTTCGAGCCGATCTTGCGGATCGGAACCCTCGAGGTCGACACGCCCTTCGGTCGCGACCCGAGCCTGCCGGGCACCTGGGATCGCGAGCAGATCATGTTCGGCGGCATCCTCGAGGTGACGAGCGAGATCTTCGTCAAGGTCGAGTACGTGATCAACGACGAGACTACGGGGGGAGCGAGCGTCGCCAACAACGAGCTTCTCGTTCAGATGTTGATCAGTCTCGATTGAGTTTTCATGCGCTGGACGCGGTCAACGATGCGCATGAACTTGATGCTGAGGGCGATTCTGCTGCTGAACGTCGGCGGATGTCGATATGACGTCACGACGCGGCGATTCGCCGCGTGGCTCGATCTCCGCGTCAACCCGTAGGAACCGGGTCGAAACTACGCTCGAGCTCGCTTTTTGGGGGCTGGTAGGGTGGAGTTCCTGGTAGCACGTTCGGTGGGATTCTCGTCGGCCGAGCGGAGGACATCTCGTGACATCAGGATGTCGAAGATTGTCGGTTCCTTGACACAGTCTCCACGCCGGGCTATCATCCTTATCCTAATCCTCTGGATTGTAAGACTTTAGGTCGCTCTCGCAGGAGCGCCAACGACCTCGGCTGAGGGAGTCCTGCGCGGCCTGCCCCCTGAATCCGCGATCCCTCCATTGTCGGAATCGAAACCGCGCAACAGCATGCCGAATGGCTCGGCGGGCCGTAGCAGTGATCGTGTGCCCGCTAAGGAATCGGAGAACCTCCAGTCGAATCGGCATCATTTCCGTCGCTACGAGGTGAAGTTCGAGATGGGCCACGGGTCCGCGGCGTTCCTCCGTCGCGAGATCGCGGCGCGACTGCCCGTCTTCGAGTTCCGGCCCGGATTCCCGTACACCTACATAACAACGATCTACTTCGACACCGGCGATCGGGAGCTCTACGAGCGCGCACGGCGTCACTACGACGACAACGAGAAGCTGCGCGCCAAGGAGTATTGCTATCGCGAGTCCTCAGGCGAGTTCATCACCTCCCCGCTCTGCTTCCTCGAGCTCAAGCGCCGCGACGACGGGATCGTCACGAAGCACAGACTCGCCCTGCCGAAGGCTCTTCTCGGACGCTTCCTGGCCGGGGAGGACATCTCCTCGGAGATCTTCGAGCACCCTTCCGAGGGGAACGGTGGCGACGGCGCCGAAAAGCGGACGGTCTACGACCTCCTGCGTTCCTACATCGATCGTTACGACATTCGCGCGACGTCCGCGATCGTCTACCGTCGACAGGTTTTTCAGGTGGATGAGGACGAGCTGCGCGTCACCTTCGACGACGAGATCGCTGTTTATCAGCCCCCTCCCTCACTTTATGACAAACGTAAGGCCTTGACAGCAGGCTCCTTGGGGGTTCCCATCCGCAGGTTCTCCCAAGCGATCACGGAGATCAAGTGTTCCGGCGGCGAGACCCCGGAGTGGCTGCAGCGGGCGTTGCGAAACCACTCCTCGAAACGTCTCTCCAAGTTTACGACCAGCGTCGGATCGATCGTCCAGGAGGGTCTCTCATCCCAGAGGAATGCGAATCGCGACTCGCAGTCTGGCGAGAATATGGCGCGTGCGAAGTCTGGGCGGGATCCCCTCGAGGATACGCAGGTCACGATCAAACCGATTGAGAGTTAGTCGATGTCTGAAAACACCCCGCAAGACGCAGCAAGTGGCCGCGACGCGGAGGGAGCAGTAGGGGGAAGCGGGTCGATGGAGCCGGTCTTCATCGACTTCGAAGGCATCGATGGTAGCGGCAAGACGACGCTCTCGAATCGCCTCGCCGAATATCTGATTCAATGTGGGATTCCCGTTCACCACGCGCGTGACAAGGGCGTCTTCCGTTCGGAGATCTCGAAGGCGATCCGCACGCTGACGCGCGACCCGCGCTTCCTGCGCATGTCGGACGTGACGGAGTTTCTCCTCTACACGGCGCGCGACACGCAGATGATCGACGAGTACATCCGCCCGAAGCTCAATCCCGGGCACCTCGTCTTCTGCGATCGCTACCTCTACAGCGCGATCACGCACTCGCATCACGCTCGCGGCTTGCCCCGCGACCAGGTCGACGCGGTGCTCGAGCTCGCCGCGCGCGATTTGTGGCCGGACCTCGTCGTGTACTGCGACGTCGACCCGCTGCCCTCACGCGTGCGCAAGAAGATCCAGAAGGTCCGCGACCGCCGGCTGGGCGACTTCGGCCGCAAGGGGCTCATGGGCATCGGCTTCCGCGAGGAGATGCGCAATGGCTTCCTCAAGCTGGCCGAGGAGGATCCGAGCGCCTGGCTCGTCATCGACAACGCGAATTCGACGATCGAGGAGTCCCTCCAGCGCATCTTCCTGCGCGTGCAGGATGTCTTGCGCAAGAAGGGCTACCCCGAGATTCCGGATCCCAAGTGGGCCGAGGTCGACGCCTCCACCGCGACGACCGTGACCCTCGCCTCGAAACCCGAGACCGAGCTCGGCACCGCGACGAAGAAGATTTGCGCGATCCCCGACGAGGAGGAGCGCAAGAGCGCACTGACGGAGCACTTCTACGCGGAGCTCGATCACCTCGCGTCGACGCAGCCGGGTTTCACGGCTCTCTTCGTCGCCGGCCTCGATACGCCGGAGTCGCACGCACTCCGCGCGAAGGTCATCGACGCCGAGCCGGGCATGGTCGCCAACGGCCTCGGCGGTCTGCGTTCTCCGGATGCGATGGAGTACCGCCGCCAGCTGCTCGAGCGCGAGCCGATCTACGTCGCGCGCAGTCTCAGTGGCATGCCGCTCAACCCCGAAGCTCAGGCGATGCGCGAGTCGCTCGCCTCGATCGTGCCCGAGCAGGTCGCCCTCGCGATCAAGGGACAGGACACCGAGCACGCCTGGGGCCTCCGCGAGTCGATCGGCAAGAAGGCCGCACGCGAGGTGCTCGTCAGTGTTCGCGGTCTCGACACCGAGCGAGCCTGGGAGCTGCGCGAAAAGCGCGCCAAGGACAAGTTCTTCCCAGCCCTCCTCGAGAGCCTCGCGGGAATCGACACCGAGCGCGCCTGGGAGTGGCGCGATCGCCTCTCCGCAGAATTCCTTCCCTGGGTCCTGATGAGTCTCCGTGGTCTCGACTCCGAGCGAGCTTGGGACCTTCGACTCGAGCACATCGGCCGCGCGCCGAAGATCATCATCAAGACGATCGGCCGCTCGAGCGATCCGCGAGCGTGGACGCTGCGCGAGAGCGCCAAGCGCTTCGCCAAGGAAGTTCTCGATTCCCTGAGCGGACTCGACTCCGGCGACGCCTGGCGCCTCCGCCTCGAGCTCAAGGACAAGTGGCCCAACACTGCCGTCTCGAGTCTCGGAGCAGGCTCCCAGTCGCCACGAGCGTGGAAGTTCCGCTGGGAGATGCTCGAAGCGAACGCCGACAACCTCCTGTTGATGAAGCACCTCGTCAAGGCTGCGTTGCGGGAGCAGATGGAGGCGTTCGATGAAGAGGAAGACGACGACTTTACTTGATTCGTGTACGGGCTACTCTTCACACCCCAACCAGCGAGGGGTTGGGGAGCCCGAGCCCTACTCCTCCTCCGGCCTCCCCATATGATCCCGTGCGTCCAACCGCCGGGGATCCTGCCCGTCCTCCGGTCGCCCCTCTCCCGTTCCGCCCATTCCCCAGTAGTAGCACGACAGCTGCGTATCCGCGTCCAACCCGTCGACTCGCACTTGCGTCGACTCGCCCTCGGCGCCACTGCCTTCTTCGCCGTAGAGGCTGAGCGAGATTCCCGATTCACCGTCGCCCGAGTCGATCCCGGCGCGTTCGGCGGCGCGGCGGACGTTTTCGTCGGCGGCGAGTAACCAGCCGTAGCGTTCTTCCCAAGGCTTTTGGGTCGGGACGAACGCGACGCCTTCGGTGTTCTCTTCGAGTTGCTCGATGGCATCGAGGATTCCTTGGTGCCGGCCGTCGAAGTCTTGAACGAGAATTCGACGGAGCGCGTCGAGGCTCTCGAGGTCGCCGAGGCGCGCAACGGCCTGAAGGGCGTCCTCGAAGGCGCTTTCGGCAGGCTCGTAATGGCGTTCGCGCAGGACCATGCCGCGAACAAACTCTCGGGCCTCTTCGACGAGGTCCGCGTCCTCGAGAATGGCGCTGTCGCCGAGAAGGCGGTAGCCCTGCTGGCGCAGGCTCTGGCCCGGCTCCTCGTCGAGCCACTCCATCAATGCCCGCAGCGCGTGAGGGCCGATGCGGAGGATGGCGACGTAGGCAGCGTCTTGGAGGATCTCGTCGTCGTCGTCGACGAGGCAACGGAGAAGGACAGGGATCGCTTCGACCGAGCCGATCTCGCCGAGGACGACGGCGATCCACGCGGAGGCGTCCGTGTCGTCGACGCACTCCTCGACACTCGTCTCGAGCGCCTCGATGAGCCGGTCGGCCATCGAGTCGTCGGCGCGCGCCTGTCCGAGCAATTCGCGCACGGCGATCTGAACGTCGCTCGAGTCGTCCTCGAAGAGACCCCGGAGGTCGGGGTCGTCGACATGGTCGCGCAGGAGCGGGACGTCGCCGACGAGGTCTTCGAATTCACTCACGAGGTTTTCGCTTCCTTCTCGAGAGGATTCGACGGGGCGGACTTCCGATCAATAATCGTCATCGTCGTCGCCCTCGCCTTCCTTCTCTTTTTCGAGTTCGGCATCGAGGTCGAAGTCGTCGTCGTCGTCGTCGTCGTCCGCGGCGCCCTTCTCCTTCTCGAGCTCGGCGTCGAGATCTCCGAAATCATCGTCGTCGTCGCCATCATCGTCGTCGGATTTGGCGACGTCGCCTTCGTCGTCGTCGTCCTTCTTCGAGCCACCGAGCGCGACGGCTTCGGCGTCGATGCGGTTCAGGTACGCTCGCGCGGTTTTCTGAATCTCGTAGTCGCCGTACTCGATCGCTTCCTCGGCGACGGCGATCGCCTTGGCGGCGTCACCCTCGAGCGCGAAGTCTTTGATCTTCTCTTCGTCCTTCTCCCAACGAGCGACCATCGTGTCTTCGGTCTCCTTGAGGAGCGTGTCGACCTTCCGCATCTTGTCCTGGTCATTGCGGAACTCGTCCTCGGCGTCGCGGATCTTCGCGATCGCCTTGCCGTACTTGCCTTCGTCGAAGAGCGCCTTGTGCTCGGCGAGAATCGCGTCCCACTTCTCGGAGTCGGTCGCTTCACCCGGGCGGAGCTCCTTCTCTTTGAGGGCGTCGGCCTCGACGTAGACTTTGGCGAGCTCGATCGCGCCGGGTTTGGCGAAGAGCTCGTGGTCGAGCTGGGCCTCGATACGACCGCTGATCGTGAAGGCGCTGCCGCCGTTCGCGAGGTTCTCCTTCTGCTGCTGAACGAGCGCCATCACCTCGGCTTTTTCCTTCTCGTAGCGGGCCATCGCGGTGTCCTTGAGGCCCTTGAGCTTTTCGCGCTTCGCCTGCTCGATTCTCTCCTGGTCGATCTGCTTGACGGCCTCTTCGGAGGAGCCGGTCTGGACGATGACGAGGACCGCCAGCAGGATTCCCACGACGCTTCCGATGATCGTCACGGTGTAGGTCTGCTTCGGACGGATCGTGTAGCCCTGATCCTGCTCGCCGTAGTCGTCTTCGTCGTAGCCATCCCCGTATCGGGAATCGTCGTGCTGGTTGTTCCTACCTCTCATCGAGCGTCCACCGGCGCTCGCACGAGCCCCAGCGCGACCACGAGCGTCCGCGCGACCACGAGCGTCCGCGCGACCACGAGCGTCCGCGCCACTCCTTCCTCCACCGGCTCGTCCTCGGCTGCCGAGGCCGCCCCTTCCTGCACCGGCTCGCGCTCCACCGCGTGCGGCGCCACGACCGCCGCCTCGTCCACGGGCTGGAGGGGCGTCGTAGCCGTCGTCGAGATCATCGACGGGCTGCGTCGCGCGGCGGCCGCCACCGGACGAAGCCATCTTGCGCACGGCTGCTTCGGGCTTGTTGCGGCCACCCGCTGCCCGACCAGCAGCCGCACGCGATCGCGACGGGGGCGGTGGGGGCGCGGCTGCCGCCGGAGATGCCGCCGGAGATGCCGCCGGAGATGCCGCCGGAGTTGCCGCCGGAGATGCCGCGACGCCTTGCAGACTGCGTACGAGCTCCTGCGTATTCTGAAAACGATCGTCGGGATCCTTCGCGAGCATGCGTTGCAGGACGGCGACGAGCTGGTCGGTCGCGTCGCCGCCGAAATCTCGCGGGTCGGGCATCGGCGTGTTGAGGTGCGAGCGCAGGACTTCCTTGTCGTCGTCACCGACGAACGGAAGCTCGCCACTGACGAGCTGGAAGAGCGTGCAACCCAGCGAGTAGACGCTCGAGCGGAAGTCACCGCGACCACCGCGGATCTCTTCGGGAGAGGCGTGGTGGGGGAACTCGGTCGTCACGGGAAGAGCCGCGTCGGCCGGGTTCGTCGGCTGGACGCTGATCTTGCCGCCACCGCCGATGACGATGCGTCCCGCATAGAGGACGGACGCGCGATGATTCGGCGCGCTGGCCGACTCGGCGTGGATCATCTTCGCGAGTTGGCCCGCGAGCTTGACGACTTGCGCCGAGGGGAGGGGACCCTTCGACTGCAGATAGTTCTCGAGCGTGATTCCTTGCGCGGCACCCATGATCGACTCCCGTAGCTTCCTGGCGAGCTTGAGGTCTCGGAGCTTCTCTGGTTCTACAGAGAACGCGTTCGCCGAGGCCGTCCTGACACGGACCCCGGCGAGGGTCTCATCATACTACGACCTGGAGGATCACCGAAGCCATAAACACCACGCTGACAAGCCCGTTGAGCGTGAAAAACGCGACGTTGACGCGGCTCAGATCGTCCGGGCGGACGAGGCTCTGCTCGTAGATCAGTAGGCCGGCGACGATGACGATTCCGGAGGCGAAGAAGACCCCGTGGCCGCCGACGATCGCCACGCCCGTCAGGAGCCCGATGGTGGCGACGTGAAAGAGCCGCGAGATCCAGAGGGCCGCCCGTACGCCGAAGCGACTCGGGATCGAAAAGAGGCCCGCCTCGCGGTCGAATTCCCAGTCTTGGCAGGCGTAGATGATATCGAACCCCGCGGTCCAAAAAAGGATGGCGAGGCCTAGCAGGGTGGGCTCCCACGCGAACTCCGCGCGAACGGCGATCCAGGCGCCGAGCGGCGAGAGCCCGAGGGCGGCCCCGAGAACGACGTGGCTGAGCGAGGTGAAGCGCTTCGTCCACGAGTAGCCGAGCAGGACGACGAGGGCGATCGGGGAGAGGCGAAACGCGAGGTCGTTGATCCACCAAGCCGTCGCGACGAATCCCGCCGCGGAGATGATCGTCGCCGCGGCCATGAAGCTGCGACTCAGCGCACCCGCGGGAATGGCACGATTCTCGGTTCGGGGGTTCTTCGCATCGATGTCCGCATCGAGCCAACGGTTGAACGCCATCGCCGAGGTTCGCGCCGCGACACAGGCGATCACGATCTTGAGGAGCAGCAGCGCTGGCGGGACCCCGTCCGCCGCGAGGAACGCTGCGGCGAGCGCAAAGGGGAGCGCGAAGATCGAGTGGCTGAGCTTGATCGACTCGGCGAAGACGCGGAACTTGGTGACGAAGCCGTTGCTCACGTCGGTTCTCCCCAGCGCGAGATGAGATGATTCGGAATGTCGAGCGCGTCGAGCACGCGAGAGACGACGAAGTCGACACAGTCTTCGATCGTCTTCGGGTGCTGGTAGAACGCGGGAGACGGCGGGACGATCGTCGCCCCGGCGCGCGCGAGCTTCAAGAGGTTCTCGAGGTGGATGACGGAGAGCGGCGACTCCCTCGGCACGACGACGAGCGGGCGTCGTTCCTTGAGGGTCACGTCCGCGCCTCGGTGGATTACGTTCTGCGAGACGCCCGCGGCGATGCTCGCGACCGTGCCCATCGACGCGGGGATGACGGCCATGCCGTGGAATCGAAACGTGCCGCTGCAAAACGGCAGCGTGAAGTCGCGCTCGGGGCAGATCGTCAGGAGCTCGCGGTTCTCGTCACCCCAAGGATCCTCACCAGGTGGTGAAGGGAGCTCCTCTTGGAGGACGAGTCGAGCCGCGGACGAGGTCGCGAGAAAGACGCGACGCTCGCTGCGCAGGAGGCACGAGACGAGCCGTTGGGCGTAAATGACGCCGGAAGCGCCCGTCACGCCGACGACGACGGGAAGGTTCGTATCGGTCAAGCCCCATCTCCGTCAGAATTCTTGTCGCGCGGACGTTCCGTCCAGAGCAGGTACCACTGATCGAAGCGTACCACCTCCTCGCGGTCGGGGTGGAGGACGTCGCGAAGCGTCGGACTTTCGAGAAAGCCGTCGAGCGAAGCCGTGTCCGATTCCGCCGGCAGCGTCGTGACGAGCTGCGACAGCAGCATGAGGAAGTTCTCGTGGCTGCTCGAGCGGATGAGCGGACCGAGCCCCGCGAACGAGATTTCACCGAAGCGGAAACAGAAGGCTCGCGCGGGAAAGCGTGCGTAGATCGTCAGGTAGAGCTGCACTCCTACGTGCTTTTCGTCGCGGAGCTCGAGAAAGAGCGTTCGTGCGGCACGTTCGGCGTCGAAGACGCGTTCCGAAGTTTCGCCGTCGCCTTCATCGTCGATCGTTTCCCACTCGAGATCTTCGTCGGATGTCGTCGGGGTCAACTCGAGGAGCGGATCGCCGAGGATCGCGCGGTGATCGAATTCATCCTCGTCGTCCTCGTCTTCGTCGTCGTCGTCGTCCCGCTCCTCGTCGGGATCGGGCTCGAGTGCCCAGACGTGCGCTCCGACGACGTCCGCAATCTCGACGCGCTCGTCGCCAGCTCCGGGGGCCGAGACGATGAGGGCTTCGTCGTCGAATTCGAGCGCCGTCGCTCGTCGCGCGCGCGGCTGGAGCGAGATCTCGTCATCGGCGACGATCGTCGCGCGCGAGCCGAGCTTCGCGAGCGTTTCGCGCAGCGCCTCGAGCTGCTCGCTGTCCGATCGACGCGCGAGGATGCCGCTGTGCG
>CAYZGY010000028.1:21386-22464 GCA_964478085.1 uncultured Planctomycetia bacterium | reverse complement strand
GACGTGCCTGCTCCTCGTTAATCTGCGCTTGCTCCATCGATGGGTAGATCGACTAGTGAATCAGCCGCCTATCACCCATACTTGTCCTTCACCTCGCTCCACCCCGCGCGCGGCGCGCGGATGAGCCCGCCCTGGAGCCGCTCGCCCTCGGGATCGACGTAGACACGCCCCGTGCGGAGGAACCGATCGGGCGTCTTCAGTCCGAGAACGTGGATATTGAAGATGAAGGCTTCGTCACTGACGGCCGTGAACCAGTGGATGTTGTCCCGATAATCCGAGACTGTCGCGCACTCGCCGGCGCTGAAGATCCGGTTCACCGTCGGACGGATAATGATGTGCTTCTTTTGGTCTTCGAGTCGGTCGTAGTGCCGGCCACGAAGCTTCCCGCCCAAGATGAAGAACGCAGTCGCCATGTTGTTGTGCCCGTGCGGCACGACCGAGCGACCCTTCTTGAGCGCGAAAATCTGCTTGCCGAAGACGATGCGACCGGGCATGCCGTCGACCTTCGGAAACTGGAACCGCAGACTCGTCTCGCCCTTCTCGCGGTGCTTGACCCTCTTCTTGAGCTTCTCGAAGTCGACGAGCTTGAGCAGCTCCTCGAGCTCGACCTTTGCGAAGAGCTGCTCAACCTTGTGCTGCCACTGCAGCTGGCCAATTCGCATGCGCTCGGGGGTTTTCGTCAGTCCGTGGACGTCCCGACAAGTATCGTTGAGATCGCGCAGCCACTTCGCGGTGATCGGCTCGACCGATTCGGCGAATGCCTCCTCTTCGAGGCACGTCTCGAGTACGGCGTAGGTAAGGAGAGAAGCGAGCGCTCCTCGACCGAAATCTCGTCGGCCGATCCCGTTTTGTGGCAGCTCGAGACGGCTGGAATCACTCGTCGAATGGTCTTTCATGACTCGCTCCTGGAACTTTTTCGCACCCGCCACGTCCGAGCTTGATGGACCGCGCATCGGCTGACACATTGTAGCGTCAGATCAGCAGTCTGGTGAAGAAGTGCTTCGAGCGAACAAGCGAGACGATTTGTTCGAGATCGAGGAGCTGAAGCGGGGGCCAATCGACACCAATGGGGCGCGTC
>CAYZGY010000028.1:20756-21376 GCA_964478085.1 uncultured Planctomycetia bacterium | reverse complement strand
GGTTACTTTTTGTGCTTGCTGGTGGCGGTTATGCGTCGCCAATGCCCCAATTTGGGGCGGCTTCAACGACGAAGAGCTCGGGAGAATCGGCCGCTTGGGCGCCGAATCGACTTCTTCAACGGGCTGCCAGCCCTTTCGGACCAGGAATCACGATGACACGGCTCTCTTGGACGTTCGTTTTCTTCGCTCTCGCTTCGACCATCCCGGCGCTTCACGCGGCCGACGAGAATCCGCGGTCCGTCGGGGACGAGATCCGCGGTCGCCACCGCCTCCGCGACCTGCGCGGTAATCGGCGATCGCTGCGCGACCTCACCGGAGCGAAGAGCGCGTCCGCGGCAACCGTCTTCGCGTTCGTCAGCGTCAAGTGTCCGCTCGCGAACCTCTACGTGCCGAAGCTCGTCGAGCTCGAAAAGGCCTACCGAAATCGCGGCGTGCGGTTCGTCGCGGTCTACCCGAACGACGTAGACACGACCGACCTCGTCGCCTCGCACATGTACGATCGCGACGTACCGTTTCTCGCCGTCAAGGACTTCGGCCAGAAGCTCGCGCGTGAGATCGGCGTCAGGCGCACACCCGCGGTCGCCGTTGTCGGCCCGAAGCTCGAGCTTCTCTATCGCGGG
>CAYZGY010000028.1:0-20746 GCA_964478085.1 uncultured Planctomycetia bacterium | reverse complement strand
CGACCAGGCTCATTACGAAGCATTCCTCCCGGGTCGCATCGACGACCAGTGCGGCATCGCTTACCGTCGTGAGAAGCCGACGAAGACGGAGCTCATCGACGCGCTCGACTCGATCGTCGCAAAGAAGAAGGTAGACGTCGCGGAAACCGAAGAGGACGGTTGCGTCCTCGCTAAGCCGACGAACGAACCGACGAAGAAGAACGTCACCTACGAGAAAGACGTCGCGCCGATCCTCGCGAATCGCTGCCAGGCCTGCCATCGCCCCGGAAGAATCGGTCCGTTCTCGCTCGAGACGTACGAAGACGCGAACAACTGGTCCGACATGATCCGCGAAGTCGTCGTCGAGCGTCGCATGCCTCCTTGGCACGCAGACGAACGCTACGGCCATTTCACCAATGACCGCCGCCTCTCGAAGGACGAGATCGGGACGATCACTTCGTGGGTCGATGCGGGCGCTCCTCGCGGCGACCCGAAGGATGCGACGCCTACGCGCAAGTGGACCGACGACTGGAACATCGGCAAGCCCGACGCGGTCTTCAAGATGCCGACGGCGTACGAAGTCCCTGCAACGGGCGTCGTGCCATACAAGTATTTCGTCGTGCCGACGGGCTTCAAGGAAGACCGCTGGGTGCGCGCCGCCGAAGTTCGACCCGGTGACGCCGCGGTCGTCCACCACGTCATCATCTACCTCAAGCGCAAGGGCGAACGCCTCTACGACTTCGAAGGCAACACGACGGCGCTTGTCGGTTGGGCTCCGGGTGACGTCCCGCTCGACTGCTCTCCCGATACGGCTGTCAAGATTCCCAAGGACGCCGCGCTCCTCTTCGAGGTGCACTACACGCCGAACGGCACGAAAACCTCGGACCAGAGCGAGGTCGGAATGATCTTCGCGAAGAAGCCGCCGAAGTACCCGGCTCGCAAGAACATCTTCGCGCGCGTGAACCTCGACATCCCCGCGGGAGACTCCCACCATCGCGAAGAGACGTACTTCCACTTCAAGAAAAACGCTCGCCTCGTCAGCCTCATGCCGCACATGCACCTGCGCGGCAAGGCCTTCCGCTACATCGCCGAGTTCCCCGACGGACGGAAGGAGACGCTGCTGTCCGTACCGCGGTGGGACTTCAATTGGCAGACGGTCTACACGTTCGAGAAGCCCCTCGAGATGCCGAAGGGCACGCGCATTCACGCGATCGCGCACTGGGACAACTCGAACGACAATCCGCACAATCCGGACGCGTCGAAGAACGTGCGGTACGGGCTCCAGACGTTCGAGGAGATGATGAATGGGTGGGTGGGGTTTTATGACGTCGAGTAGCGGGAGCGGAGAGGGGCGGAGGGTGATGACCTGGCTCGATCGTCTTCGGATACACAGATGACGGCATGTCGCGGCGACCCGCCGCGCCACTCGCAGGACCAGGACGGCCGCTTACAAGCCCAGGCGAAAGACAAGACGCCCTACAAGCCCAGGCAGCGATCCATGCGGTCGGCGATCTCCGCGAGCCGCTTGCGGTTTCCACCGCCGACCTCGGCCGTGCACCAACCCGTGAAGCCGATCTCACCGAGCGCCTTGCGGACGTCCTTCCAGTCGACATCGCCATCGCCGATCTTGGCCCAGCCGCTCTTCTTTCCCCAGTCCTTGACGTCGAGCTTGACGATGCGCTTCCCGAGCGTGCGGATCCACTCGGCGGGCTTGCCGTACTTCTGGTGATTGCCGATGTCGAAGTACATACCTACCCAAGGGCTGTTGATCGCGTCGATGTACTCCGCGAGCTTGTCGGCCGTCTGGTTCTCCGGACCGTCGTGCTGGTAGCAGAAGCCGTTCCAGACGTTTTCGATGAGGATATGAACGCCGAGCTGCGACGCGAGCGGTAGCGCCTTGCGAATCTGCGCGATGGAACGATCCCAGACCTGCTGCTGGTTCTCGGTCTTCTCGTTCGCGACACGCCCGGGAACGAGCAGCACGGCCGAGCCACGCACTTGGCTCGTTTCGCGAATCGCGGTCAGGAGTCCTTGGAGTCCCTTTTCGCGCCTTTCGGGATTCGGATCGGAGAGTCGCACGCCCCAGTGGATCGAATCGACGACACCGTGGATGGGGAGGCCCGTCTTGATGCTCGCCTCGAGCGCCTTCTTCTTGTTCTCGCCACCCGGGCTGTTGAGCTCGACACCGTCGTAGCCGAGATCGAGGAGGACCTTGAACTTCTCCTCGTACGAGAGTTTCTCGTTGAACATCCCGAACTTGATCGACTTGAAGATGCGACCGCGGTGCTCGCCCGTCGACGCAGGAAGGTCGTTGGCCTCCGCATCGGTCGAGCCTAAGAGAGTGGTCCCGGCGATCGCCGCTCCGCCGGCCTTGAGAAAACGTCGTCGATCGAATTCGTTCTTCATCACGATTGGTCTCCGCTCGTCCTCGTTCCTTGGTCAGTGTTCCCGATGAATCTAACCGATCGGGGGAGCGATTTCGACGTCGGGGGCCCAGCGCTATTCACTCCAGAGGTTCGCGGAATCGCCGGGTTCGACGTTTACATGCGCGGCCTGCACGTTACGCTGACAAGGCTTTCAGAACACGAGGATCCGGATCATGAGCGAGCTACAAGTACACGTCGACCAGAACCAGCAGAAGTACCTGGATGAGCTCATCGAGCTCCTGAAGATCCCGAGCGTCAGCACGGACGATTCGCTCTCCGGCGAGGTCGCGCGCTGCGCCGACGTGGTGGCCGGACGCTTTCGAGAAGCCGGCCTGGAGACCGAGATCCTCCCGACGGAAGGGCATCCCGTCGTCTACGGTGAGCGCATCGAGTCTCCCGATCTTCCCACCGTTCTGATCTACGGTCACTACGACGTTCAGCCACCCGATCCCCTCGATCTTTGGACGAACGGCCCGTTCGAACCGACGATCGTAGACGGCTACCTTTACGCACGCGGCTCGACCGACGACAAGGGTCAGTTCTACGCCCTCCTCAAGGGCGTGCAGACCTCGATCGCCGTCAACGGCAAGCTGCCCTGCAACGTCAAGGTCCTCTGCGAAGGCGAAGAGGAGATCGGCAGCCCGAACCTCGATCCCTTCGTCCGCAGCGAGAAGGATCGTCTCGCTTGCGACATCGTCTTCATCTCCGACTGCAGCCAATTCGGCATCGACCTTCCGGCAATCACGTACGGCCTCAAAGGTCTCTGCTACCTCGAGGTTTTCGTGCGCGGCCCTTCGAAGGATCTCCACTCGGGTTCCTTCGGTGGTGCGGTCGTCAATCCCGCAAACGTGCTCGCTCGTCTCATCGCCGCGTGCCAAGGCGCTGACGGCAAGATCACGATCCCGGGGTTCTACGACGACGTTCGCCCGCTCGAAGACTGGGAACGCAAGCAGATGGCCGAGCTTCCCTTCGACGAGGAGGAGTTTCGCCAGTCGGTCGGCGCGCCGAAAGTTTCCGGCGAAGGTGGCTATACGACGCTCGAGCGCAAGGGTGGCCGGCCGACCTTCGACGTCAACGGACTCAAGAGCGGCTTCCAGGGCGACGGCGCCAAGACCGTCCTTCCCGCCGAAGCGAGCGCGAAGTTCTCGATGCGCCTCGTGCCGGATCAGGATCCGCACAAGATCGCCGAGCTCGTCACCGACTTCCTCAACTCGATCGCGCCGGACACGGTATCGATCGACGTCGTCGACCATCACGGCGCGAGCCCCGTCGTGGTCTCACGGGACGGCGCCGCAGTGAAGGCTGCCGAGCGAGCGCTCGAGGTCGGCTTCGGACGGAAACCGCTCTACGTTCGTGAAGGCGGATCGATTCCCGTCGTCAACACCTTCAAGGAGTCGCTCGGTGTCGAGAGCCTGCTCGTCGGCCTCGGTCTTCCGGACGACAACCCGCACTCCCCGAACGAGCGCTTCCGCGTCGTCGACTACTACCGTGGGATCGTCACACTAGCCGCGTTCCTCGAGGAGTTCGGCAAAGGATCTTGATTGGACTGACCAGTTGAAGGTTCTCAGGCCTCCTGCCAAGAGCTCGACCTTGTCACTCCCCAAATCAAGCTTGAGCGTAGCGTCGACCCGGTTCCCCCGGATCGACGCGGAGATCGAGCCACGCGGCGGGTCGCCGGGTCGAGACGTCATCTCGACTTCCGTCGACCCTCGGCACCGGATTCTCCCTCGGTCTCCAGTGCCGACGCTCGGGTCCGAGATGATCCTCGTGTTCCGAGAATCTGACAACCAGATTCGACAAGGGCGTTTCTTCTGAGTCGCGCCGAGAGCCACTACAATCTCGGCATGCAACGCGCGTTGGTGCTCACCTTCTCGATTCTCGCGCCGCTTTGGGCTGCCGTCGGTTGTCGATGTGGAGAACGTACCGAGGACCCGAACGCGGCGCCGCGAGCGCCCGACGCATGGTCGCTCGGCGAAGTCCTCGACCGGGTCGGACCGGTCGACGAAGACCCCGCGGCGACGATCCCTTCGAGCGTGCACGTCTACGTCCGGCTCAAAGGTGCCGCGGGCGTTCTCGACAATGAGGACAAGGACCCGCTCGCCAAGGAAGCTTGGACCGTCATCGAGACGATGATGCCCGGCGGCTTCTGGCAAGGAGCCGCGGAGAAGCTCGGGCTCGAGGAACGCGAGCTGCTTCGGCGACTCTTCGTCGGCGACCTCGTCCTGGCCGACCAGACGATCCACCGTCGACGAAGGCTCGTCGTCATGTCGAAGGTCGAGCCCGACCTGCTCGCGAAGCTCCCCGAGGCTGCCTCGCTCGAGACTTGGAAAGCGCAACCCGAGATCGGCCCCTTCCGACTTTACCAAGGGGGGAGCGAAGGACAGGACTACGTGCTCGCGATCGGACCGAGCTGGCTGGCGTTCTCGAGTCTCGACGGCGCCGATCACGTGCGGAACATCCTCGTCGCGCGATCCGCGGGTCAGGAATCACTACGCGACAAGGAGTCCTATCGCGATCTTTTCGGTCGGCTCCCCGAGAATCCCGACGCCGTGATGTTCACGCAAAGTCACGATCGCCCCGAGGCGCACGCGCTGACCGTCGTCCGCGATGGCGCACGCTTCGAGGCGCGCTACGCCGCGCGTGCACCGAAGGTGAAGAAGTACATCGAGGCGCTCGACGCCAAGAACGGCGTCGACTTCGGCCCACTCCCCGTCGACGTCGTCGTCGCGGGCAGTGTCAACCTGCTCACGAGAGACGTGCCCTCCGAAGGCGTCCTCGACATGCTGCTCTTTCCGCACAGCTTTCGGGAGAGAGTTCTGTCACGCATCGAGCCGCCGCTCCTCTTCTTTCTCGGCAAGGTCGATCGGAGACGCATCGAGCCCGACCCGGGCTTCCACGTTCCCGTCTTCGGCTTCGCGATCCGGCTCAAGGATCGTCGCGCCGCCGCGGACCTCGATCGCATCTGCTCGGGGATCCACTTCCTCGTCTCGGTCGGAAAGCTCGCGCTCGCCGAGGGCTTCTTCGGCGTCGACGAGGTCAAGAGAAAGAACGTCAAGTACCACCTCGCCGACTTCGGCCCGCTGCTCCGCTCGGCCGGTGACAACACGATCCTCGCGAAGATGGCGAGCCTGCCGTCGGCGAAAGGCCTCACCCGCGTCGCGTACGGCCGCATCGGCGACTTCTACGTCGTCTGCACGCAGGAGCAGTTCTTCCACCAGTGGCGCGAGGCCGAAGCGCAGCGCCAAGGAAGGCTCTCGAGCTCCGAGGATTACAACCTCTTCGAGTTCGAGAATCGCGACGGTCTCATCATCTCTGCGCTGACCCGCGGGAAGGAGCTCTCCGAGCTCCTCAACGGCGCGCTCTCCTTCATCAAACGAGCCGAAGGCAACGCCGAAGATCCCGATTCCGAACCGGAAGCGGGCCAGGTCAACGCGGATCGAAAGATCGGTCGAGAACGCGAACCGAAGACCGACGACGAAAGCCGCATCCAGAAACCGCTCCGCTGGCTCGCGAACGGTCTCGAGCAGAGCCGCACCTTCTCGATACAGATGTGGCACACGGACGGCGGGCTGCTCGAGGGGCGACTCGTCGTACTCCGATGATCAGTTCGATCCAGCGCGACCTAGCTTGCGCTCGATCGAAGCTCGCAGCTCCGGGTTCTGCACTCCTTCCGGAATTCGGTCGTGCTCGCGCAAGGCGAGGAGGCCGCCGAGCTTCAATAGCTCTTGATCGTCGTCGAGAAGCTTCTCGATCGCAGGGAGTGCCTTCTTCCCGATCTTGCCGAGGGCATATCTCCCCGAGGGCACAGGCGACCTCCGATCTCAGGACGATCCTTCCTCCGCGAGCTCGTGCCGGAAGATCCAGAGGGCCCAGAGGAAGAGCATCACGCCGACCGTGGCGAGAAGAGCGATCAGAGCCTTGGGACCCGGGCGACTCAAGATTCCACCGGCTTTCCGGCGTCAGGGGTGCGCAAAACCGTGAAAAAAGCCGATTCCTTAAGGAGATTGCTCTCCGTCGGGGATTCGATAAGATTATCGCTTCCCGCCAGCCGAAACGGCAGACGACTCGTACCCCGCCACCACAGCTGCCAACTACGGATAGCGGCCAGGAGAGCACCAGCGGCAAAGAAACAGGACCGCCAGCGGCAAGAAACAAGAACTGCCACCGGACGAAACCGGCAACACGAGTAACACTCACGTGAAAGACATTTTAGGAATCCCGCGCGACGAAGCGAAGATCGCGCTCTTCATCGACTTCGACAACATCGCGCTCGGCGTGCGCGAAGCCAAGTACAAGACGTTCGAGATCAGCAAGGTCTTAGAGCGCATCCTCGAAAAAGGAAAGATCGTCTACAAGAAGTCCTACGCGGACTGGGACGCCTTCGGCAAGTACAAGCGCCCCTTTCACGAGGCGGGCATCGAGCTCGTCGACATTCCGCGCAAGCGCTACAGCGGCAAGAACAGCGCCGACATCCGCATGGTCGTCGACGCGATGGACCTTTGCTACGCGAAGGACCACATCAACATGTTCTGCATCGCCAGTGGCGACAGCGACTTCTCCCCGCTCGTCTCGAAGCTCAAGGAGAACGACAAGTACATCATCGGAATCGGCGTCAGGAACTCCTCGAGCGACCTCCTCGTCGACAACTGTGACGAGTTCACCTTCTACGAGGACATCGTCCGCAAGCGCGCGAGCCCGAAGAAGGGTTCGCTCTCGAAGCTGCCCAAGAAACAGCAGGAAGCGTTCGATCGCGTCCTCAACGCCGTCCAGGCGCTCCTTCGTCAGGACAAGGAGATCATCTGGGGCTCGATGGTCAAGCAAGCCATCAAGCGCAAGCACCCCGAGTTCAACGAAGAGTACTACGGCTACAACTCCTTCTCGCGACTTCTCGAAGACGCGAAGAAGAAGGACATGCTCAAGCTCGAGAAGGATCCGCGCAGCGGGAGCTACATCGTCACGATCGACGAATAGAGATCGCCCTCAATCGAACGCGCCCGAGATGTGCAAAACGATTTCGTGCGCGCCGTAGCCGTCTCGACGGACGACACCGAAGTTGTAGTTGTAGTCGAGCTGCAGTCGCGTATCCCAGAGAAAGCCGGTCGTCACGCGTGCGCCGATCGCTGAGAACACATCGTCGTCTCGGCGCATGCGACCGCTTCGCCGCCGGTCGCGATCGAGGACACCGACCGCGCCGCGAAGACTCACGTATGTAAAGAAGATCGGCTCCCAACGATACTCGCCGACGAAGACCGCGTAGTAGTTCGGATAGAACTCGTCGACGGCCGCGCCGGGCAGGACAGGACGAAACGCGGAGTCGAACTCCTCGCCGACTGCGTGCGGCCCCCCACCGACGCGCACGGCCGAAAATCGATCGAGATCCGCACCGACGCCGCCATTGAGCACGGTGACGAGACGGTGCCGCTCGCTGTCGACCCCGGGCACGCCCGTCGCGGCGCCTGCGTAGCCCGTCAGATGGCTGTAGTCGCGCTCCTCGCGAAAGTTCTCGGCGGACGCTGTCCCCCAGCGCTCCCAATTGGTGCGATAGCCGTAGACGGCATCCGCTCCGAAGAGCCAGCCCTCGTGTGGAAGCTCGAGGAGGTTGCGCTCGAGCGCGTCGACACGCACCTGCAGGTGTCCGCGAAGATCCATCGTGTCCTGCGGTGCGAGGAAGGTATTGCCGGCGTCCTCGCCTTCGTCGAAGTAGTAGAACCCCGGCTCGAATATCCCTGTGATCGAGAACATGTTGTCCTGCTCACCGGGCGCGATATCCTCGCGATAGCCGCCGCCGATCCCGGGACGAATCCAACCCCACGTGAGCTCCTCGGCATCGAACCGAGTGCCGTCGATCACCTCGGCCTGCTCGGCCGGAATGTTGAGGTTGTTGAGCCTCGCGACGACCTCGAACGGCCCGAGCTCGGGCGGCGAGTACGCGAAGAGGATCTCGTTGTAGAGTCCGACGACCACACCGCGAAAGAGCAGGTCTTCGTCGGGCCGCTCCCAGAAGTAGAGCGTCGCGAACGGAAGGATCTCGCCTTCGTCGACACCGGGTGAGCCCACAGCGACACCGAGATCCCAAGCGGCGAGCGAACGCCGGTCGCGCGAGGGCACGTCGTGCGTCTCGCCGAGGAACTGGAAGCGAAATCCGTCGCCGGATCGCGGCGTACGGTAAGGCTCGGCGGAGATGTCGAAAAGTGGTAATTCGTCCCCCAGCGCAACCTCCTCATCCGCGAGCGCTCGTACCCCCGTGCACAGGAGTCCGCCCACCACCAACCAGACCACGCTCTTCATACTTCTTCTCTCGAACGACGAAGGAGCCAAGGAACCGACGAGACGAGTTCCCCAGGCGACGAGTTTACCCGCCAGTAGCCCCTTCGCTTCCGCTTTCGACTCCTTGCGGCTCGGCCACCTCGTCGTCCTCGCTCAGGCTGATGCCCTCGATGTACGACTCGATGCGCGTGCCGCGCTTGAGCTTTCTCAGGAGCGTCGCGGTCGAGGCTTCGTGGCGGAGGCCGAGGAGCTTGGCCTCGATGGCCGGTTGTGCTTTTTCGTAGGTGGCGGGCTCGCCCTTCTTCACCGTCTCGAGGAGGACGAAGAAGATTTGGCCCTGCGCGCGGTACGGCCCCGAGACTTCCTTCTCTTTCATCTTCGAGAGAATCTGCGGGAACGGGAAGGGCATCTGCTGCACTTCCTCGAAGGACTTCTCCCAGAGTCGCCCTCGCAGGTTGACGCTTTGGAACTCCTCGGAGTGCTTCTTGGCGACGTCGACGAACGGCTCGTTCTGGCGCAGCGTCTCCTGGATCGCACGCACCTTCTCGTTCGTGTTGAACGCGTCCTGAAACTGGATGCGACGGAAAGAGTAACCGAGCGGCTGCGTGAACTCTCCGAGGTGGTTGCGGTAGTAACTGCGCGACTCCGACGGCGGGATGAAACGATCAAGGCTCTTGAAGATCTCTTCCCAGAGGTAGCTGTTGATCAGGATTCGATCACGCACATCCTCGATGACCTTGTCTCGTGACTTGCCGAACTGTTTGAGCTGGCTCGCGAAGTAGTCCTCGCGAGAAGTGAACTCGCGATAACCGCGGTTCTTGAGATCCTCGACGCGTCGGTCGATCTCCTCCATCACCTTCTCCTCGGGTACGAGCTCGATCGGCTCGCGACCGCCGGCCTTGCGAACGGCGGACTGCACGAGGAGGCGACTGTGGACGAGGTCTTCGAGCGTCTCTTTGACGATGCGCTGCGTCGGCACTTCGACCATGCGCAGCTGCGAGGCCGATTGGTACTCGACGAGACGTCGCTGATATTCCGTCTGGAACATCTGGCGCGAGATCGACTCTTCCCCGACGACCGCAACGATCGGAGGGAATTCGTACTCGCGTACGACCGGACCGGTCGTCGGACCGATCGGACGCGTGCCGGCGTCGTTTCCCGTGAGCTTCTTCACCTCACCGGAGGGACCCTTCTTCTCGTCCTTCTTGCCTTCGTCCTTCTTGCCTTCGTCCTTCTTGGGTGAATCGCCCTTTGGCGATTCGCCCTTCGGAGTGTCGCCAGACGAATCGTCCTGTGCGTGAACCGCGATCCCGCACGAGAACGTAAGCAGAAGAATGAGGGCCTTGAAAGGCATCGGGAACCTCCTCGAGAAGATCTCCGGGCATCGTCCGTTACTGTACCCCGTCACTTCGATAAGTCCACGAATCGTCGTCTACCAGGCGTACGGGTCGGAAAGCGCCCGGTTCTCATCCACTTGGAAAGCCCCTGGAATAGCTGAATATCGTCCATGTCGGCCGTCAGCCCCGCCTTCGAGTCCCGCAGAGGGATCGCGACGGTTCGGCTGTCGAGCACGACGACGCGCAGCGGACACGACTCGAGCAGCTCGCTCATGCTCTCGCCGCCGCGGAAGATCAGGCTCGTGTCCTCGCGACCGACGTACTCGATGCCGTGACCGCTCGAGCGAAGTCGAAACTCCTGCAACTCGAACAGCCGGTGCAACTTTTCCGGAAGTTTGCCGTAGCGGTCGGCGAACTCGGTACGCAGATCGGCGACCGCCTCGACGTTCGGAGCGACCGAGATGCGCCGGTAGACCTCGAGCTTCGCTGCCTCGTTCGAGAGAAAGTCGTCCGGGATGTACGCATCGAGAACGAGGTCGATCTCGACGCTCGACGGCTCTCGGTACTCCTCCTTGCGAATCGAGTGGACGCACTTCTCGAGCAGCCGGCAATACATGTCGTAGCCGACGGTCGCGATGTGCCCGCTCTGCTCCTTGCCGAGGATGTTTCCCGCACCGCGAATCTCGAGATCACGCATCGCGATCTGGAATCCCGCGCCGAGACCCGAGAACTCGACGAGCGCACGCATGCGCTTCTTCGCGTCGTCGTTCACATGCCGATGATCGGGCAAGAGGAGATAGCAGTACGCCTGGTGCTTGTACCGCCCGACGCGACCACGTAGCTGATGCAAGTCGGCGAGTCCGTAGCGATCCGCCTCGTTGATGATGATCGTATTGCACGTCGGGATGTCGATGCCGCTCTCGATGATCGTCGTCGCGAGAAGGAGGTCACCTTCGCGCTCCATGAACGCGACCATCTTCTCCTCGAGCTCACCCTCGGCCATCTGTCCATGTGCGACGATGACGCGCGCTTCGGGAACGATCTGCTCGACCTCGCGTTTGACGACGTCGATGTCCTTGACGCGGTTGTGGACGAAGAAAATCTGCCCGTCTCGATTGAGCTCGCGGACGATGATCTCGCGGATCTTCTTGCGATCGAAGTGCATCAGATCGGTCTGGATGGCCGATCGACCCTCCGGCGCCGTCGTCAGGCTCGAGATATCGCGGATACCGAGGAGAGCCATGTGGAGCGTTCGCGGAATCGGTGTCGCCGAGAGCGTCAGCACATCGACCTGACGTCTCATACGCTTGAGCCGCTCCTTGTGCGCGACGCCGAAGCGCTGCTCCTCGTCGATGACCAGAAGTCCGAGATCGCGGAAGGCGACGTCTTTCGAAAGCAGGCGATGCGTTCCGATCAAGATGTCAACTCCGCCCGACTCGGCGCGCTCGAGAATCCCGCGCTGCTGCTTCTTCGTGCGGAATCGACTGAGCACCTCGATCGTCACCGGAAACTCCGACATGCGCTCGCGAAAGGATCGAAAGTGCTGCTCGGCGAGAAGCGTCGTCGGAACGAGCATCGCGACCTGTCGACCGCCGTCGACCGCCTTGAAGGCCGCGCGCATCGCGAGCTCGGTCTTGCCGTAGCCGACGTCTCCGCAGATCAGGCGATCCATCGGCTGCGCCTTTTGCAGATCCTCCTTGAGGGAGACGGTCACCTCGACCTGATCCGGCGTATCCTCGAACGGAAACGACGCCTCAAAGGCGCGTTGCCACTCGCTGTCCTCGGGGTGCGCGATGCCGGGTCGCTCCCGTCGCGAAGCTTGGATGTCCAGCAACTCGGAAGCGAGATCGAGAAGCGCGTGCTCGACGGCATCCTTCTTCTTCGCCCAAGCGGCGCCGCCGACCTTGTCGAGGACGGGAACCTTGTCACCACTGCCGACGTACTTCTGGACGAGATCGATCTTCGCGACGGGCACGTAGACCCGCACGTCGTTTCGAAACTCGAGCGCGAGGAACTCTTGCTCGATGCCTTCCTTCTCGAAGGTCTCGATGCCGACGAAGCGGCCGATCCCGTGCGCGAGGTGAACGACGTAGTCGCCGCGCTCGAGCTCGAGAAAGCTCTGGATCGCCTTCGCCGACGAGGCCGCCTTCTTGCGACGCGAACGGCGGACGACGTGTCGGTTGAAGAGCTCGCGCGACGTGAGCACGACGCGCTTGAGCGAAGAAAGCTCGAAGCCTCGCCGGAGTGGTCCGACCTCGAGGACGATGCGCTCCTCGTTCGCGAGTCCGTGATCGTTGAGGAGCTGGACGAAGCGTCGCGACTCACCGTCGTTCTCGCAGAAAACCTGGACGTCGAAACCGAGCTGCAGCCGCGCCTGGAGCGCTGCGAAGACTTCGGAGATCTCGGCGCTGCGCAGCTGCTCGACCGTCCCGAAGCGCACCTGCGTCGCGTTCGTTTCCTCGGGAGGCGGCGGAAGGACGCTGAAGCTCGCATGAGCAGAGCCTTCGAGCCGCTTGACGAACTCCGCATGGATCTCGCCTTCGCGCGCGGCGTCCTCGGCGTCGCCTCCGAGCACATTGTGGAAAATACGCTCCGCGCGCTCCGAGACGGCGCCCGGCTCCCAAAGGAAGAGCCGATCGTTCTCGCCGAAGTACTCGAAGATGAGGGTATCGTCGCCACGGAAGCAATCGCGGAAGATCTCCTCGATCGTCGGCAGCAGGAGATCGAACGTCTCGCGTGTGCCTCCCTCGATCGAGCGCTGGTTCGAGGTGTAGAAGCCGCGAATCGACTCGATCGTGTCGCCGAAGTACTCGATGCGGATCGGTAGCTCGGAGACCCACGGGTAGATGTCGACGATGTCGCCGCGGATCGAGAACTCGCCCGGCAGCTCGACGAGCCCTTGATGCTTGTATCCACGCTCCGCGAGCTCGGTCGCGAGCTCGGTCGGCGGAGCGTCTTCGCCGACGCGGAGCGTGCGCTTCGTCTCGGTCAGTCGGTCGGCCGTCGGAACCGGCTGCAGCAACGCTTGAACCGGCGCGACGACAAAGACGGGCTCGTCACGGTCGGGATTCGCGAGGTGATCTAGAAGCGAGAGACGCTCGCGGCAGATCGTCGGATCGGGCTTCGACTCGTCGAGGAAGAGCGACTCCCACGCCGGAAAGACGCGCACCGATTTCGGCGCAAAAGCCTCGAGCTCCTCGGAGATTTCGTCGGCCTCTTCCTGAGACGACGTCACGACGAAGTACACGGCACCGAGATCGCAGCGCTCGGGCTGCTCGGCCCAGCACGTGAGGAAGAACGAGAGCGAGCCGCCCCAGAAGCCTCCGATCGTCGATCCCGAGTCTTCGAGAAGCTCCTTCGCGCGCGCGAACTCGTCGCTCGCGGCGTATTCGGTGTAGAGCGAATCCGTCACCGGCTCCTCTCCCCGAGCCCGACGGTAATTCCCGACTCCGCGAGCATGCCGAGCGTGTCCCGCGCGGCCGTTTGCTCGGCTTCCTTCTTCGAGCCGCCGCTGCCCGTCGCGTACTTCTTGTCACCGACCATCGCGACGACCTCGAACGACTTGAGATGGTCCGGTCCCTTCTCCGAGACCACGCGGTACGTCGGCGTGAGATTGAGTTCCTTCTGCGCCCACTGCTGCAGCAGCGACTTGTAGTTCCGGTGCTGCGCGTTCTCGACGACGTTGAGCACCTGGTGATAGATGTTGCGCAGAATGAATCGTCGCGCCGGCTCGAGCCCGCCGTCCTTGTAGATCGCTGCGACGACCGCCTCGAAGACGTTGGCTTGGAGAGAGTTCGGCAGCTTGCGCTTGCGCGTGACGCCCTTGCCGACATTGTAGTGATCGCCGATGCCGAGACGCTCGGTCTCCGCGGCGAGCACGGTCGTCGAGACGACGACGGACTTGATCTGCGTCAGCTCTCCCTCGTCGAGATCCTCGAAGAAGTTGAAGAGGAACTCGGTCATCACGAGACCGAGGACCGAGTCGCCAAGAAACTCGAGGCGCTCGTTCGAAGGGTTGTCGATCGTCTTGATCGAGGAGTGCGTCAGCGCTTGGTGCAAGAGACGCAGGTCGCGGAACTCGTATTGGACCTTCGCTTCACACTCTTCGAGATTGCGAAGGTCACGGTCGGACGGCAGCTCGCCGTACCAACTGTCGGTACGTTCGGTGCTCATGCAGTAGAATCTCGTCGCGCACGTTCACGGCCAGAACTCACGGGTCACACGACTCACGTCTTCGGCCGAACGGAAGGGCGGGCGACGAGGGCGGGAAGGAGCGGTCTCGTCTCTATGACGCGCCGTCGTGTATGACGAATCGTCACGGAGACCGATTCTTCGCGACCTCGAGGTCCATCAAGCTTATCGGTAATCTACTCGGGATCCTTCGGCATTTCACGAAGCTCCGAAAGGAACGAAGCCAGGCTCCCAGTTCACGTCGCGTACTCGCAAGCGCAGAAAGCCGCGCTCGAAGTCGACGGCGACGACGTCGATTCGGATCTGCTCGACCTCGCCAGGCATCGACTGAATGTACGCACCGCAGGCCCGCCGCAGCGCTTTGGCCTTGCGCGCGTCGATACTCTCGAGACCTCCCGCCCAGCTGCCTTCGCTGCGTGAGCGTACCTCGACGAAGACGAGCGTGTCGTCGTCGAGCGCCACGAGGTCGATCTCCCCGACCCCGCTGCGAACATTGCGCGCGAGGATCCGGAGCCCCTTCCGCCTGAGGTAGCGCTCCGCCACACGCTCCCCACGGCGACCGAGCCGTGCGGCTCGAGGTTCACGGGTCCCGATAGTGGGGAGGAAGGAGATCGCTAACACGATGCGTTCGAGGATTTTGGACAGGCACGAAAGCCCGAGCGGACGGAACCGGCCGCTCGGGCTATTCGAGAATTCAGTATTCGATCAGAAGCAAGAGGGGGCTTACACGCCCGCTGCGGCCTCTTCGGGGGCGCCCGTCTCGGCACCACCATCCGGAGCCGCGGCTTCGGGGGCGGCAGCCTTCTTGGCGGCCTTCTTCTTCTTGCCCTTCTTCGAAGGCTTGAGGTCGTCGCGACGCTCCTTGACGCGCGTGGCCTTTCCGACGCGGTCGCGGAGGTAGAAGAGACGCGCGCGGCGGACCTTGCCCTTGCGCTTGACCTCGATCGTCTGCACGACCGGCGAATTCACGGGGAAGGTACGCTCGACACCCTCGCTGGCGACGATGCGGCGGACGGTGAAGGTCCGGCGGAGGCCCTTACCGTTCTGGATCTTGATGACTGTGCCCGAGAAGATCTGGACGCGCTCTTTCTCGCCTTCCTTGATCAGAACGTGCACGTCGACCGTGTCACCGACTTGGAACGGCGGAAGCGGCTCCTTGCGGACGTATTCTTTTTCGAGTTCGTCGACAATGTTCGACATGATGCTACTCCCTTCTTCCGGCCGTTTCCTGGGCGTCGTTCGCGACCAGATCTTCGCGGCGCTCTAGAGTTCGCTCGACCGCCTTCTGCCGCCGCCATTCGGCGATGTCGGCATGATTGCCAGAGCGCAATACTTCGGGTACGGACATTCCGCGGAACTCGTAAGGCCGCGTGTAGTGCGGGTGATCCAGGAGTCCGTCTTCGAACGACTCGTTCGTCGACGAATCCGGGTGCCCGAGCGCGCCGGGCAGGAGCCGCACCACCCCGTCGATAATCACCAGGGCCGGAAGCTCGCCTCCCGACAGCACGTAATCACCGATGGAGACGGACTCGAAATCGAGGCCTTGGAAAATCCTCTCGTCAAATCCTTCGTAGTGTCCGCAGAGAAGCACGAGGCGCGAGGCCGAGGCCAGCTCCTTGAGGAGCGGCTGATCGAGACGTCGTCCCTGCGGCGTCAGAATGATCTTCCGGGTCTGGCCGGGATCATTGTCGTCGCCCGCGGAGGCGTTCCCGAGAACGTGCTCCACCGCATCGAAGACCGGTTCGGGCTTGAAGACCATTCCGGGGCCGCCGCCGTAGGGGCGATCGTCGACGCTGCGGTGCTTGTCGTTCGCGAACTCGCGCAGATCGGTCAGATCGATGTTGACCAGACCCGCTTCGACCGCACGACCCACGATGCTCTCACCGACGACACCGGCGAGCATGCCGGGGAAAATCGAGATGACGTCGATTTGGAGAGCCATGATTCGTGGACCGCGGATCTAAGCAATGAGCTGGGTCTGCTGGCCGGATCGTGCTTGCTGCTACTTCTTGCCTTTTTTGCCGCTTTTTTCCGCCATTTTCTTACGGGTGGCGGGAGTCGGCTTGTTGCGGCGCTTCTTCTTCGCCTTCTTCGGTGCCGCACCGATGCCCGGCACCTTCTTGGCCCGAAGGAAGCTCGCGACCGTCTCGGACGGCGTCGCGCCGACTCCGAGCCAGTACTCCGCGCGACCTGCATCGAGCGAGACGCCTTGGTTCTTGTCCTCGGCGTAAGGATCGTAGTGGCCGATGCTTTCGATGTACTCGGCATCCCGAGCACGGCTCTTCTCGATCACGCAGATGCGGTAGAACGGGCGGTTCCTGTGGCCCATACGCCGCAGGCGCATTCTGACAGCCATGTGGCTCTCTCCTATGCGGACGGCTCCCGACACACTCGGGAACCATAAATCTAAGTGGTTTCTTACCTTACTCTCCCCGGCGCGATGACGCGTTCGGGGAAAAGAGGGGCAATTATCCCAAATTGCACAGTGACATCAAGGGAATTGAGCGAGGACCGCGATGCTAATTCGACATCGGTCGCATCATCAAAGTCCCTCTGGCACGCGAGCTTAGGATGACGGGCTCCTGGATCGTCCCCGATCGTGTAAGGCGCGGGTGAGGGCTGGACTCCGGGGAGGCAAAGACCGGATACTATCCGAGGCGTGAGGGCCTGACGAGACGGAGGATGTCTTGCAGCTGGCGGCTCCGAGGGGGCACGATGTCCGGCATCCACGATCTCGACTCGACAACCCGACTTCAGTTTCAACGAGCGATCGTGTCGCTCGGCTCACGACGCACGGACCGACCCACGCACGTGCGAGTTTCGCGACGGCTACCTCGAGCCGCTCGGCATCACGAGCATGCTCGACGCCGCGATCCGTGTGGATGGCAAGCTCCGCGGCGCCATCTGTCTCGAGCACACGGGCGAACGACGCGATTGGACGCCCGATGAGATCACCTTCGCCGCCGAGGCCGCCGAGGAGGCACGCGAGCTTTTCGCTCGATCGAGCTTCGACCTGCTGATCTTCGACGTCGTTCTCGCGGACGGATCGGGCCCGGCGCTCGCGGACGACCTCGTTCCGAACGGTGAGGTTCTCGACGCGATCCGTCGCCTCGTCGGCGGCCGATCGGGCGCAGGTTCCAGCTAGCGCTTCCGCCCTCGGCGCTTGTTCTTTCGCTCGGCCTTTCGACGCGCCTTGTGATCGGCTTTGGTCGTCTTCTTGGTGATCGCTGTTCCCTTGCGAGCCTGACGCTGACCGGGATCCATCTGCTGAGTCATCTCCGCGGTCATCTTGTGCATCATCTCGTGCGGGTTGCTCATCATCTTCTTCGCGTTCGCGAGCTGCTTGAGCTTGCCGAGGGGACCTTTGCCGCTCGAGCGGGTCATTTGGTCCATGACCTTCTTCATGCCGTTGAACTGCTTGAGAAGGTCGTCGACGTCCATGCGGCTCGAACCCGAACCACGCGCGATGCGCTCGCGTCGAGAGGTATTGAGGATCTCTGGACGCTTGCGCTCCTTCGGCGTCATCGAATGGATCATTCCCTCGATGCGCTTGAGCTCGTCGTCGTCGACATCCATCTCCCCGAGCTGCGCGCCCATGCCGGGGATCATCTCGAGGAGCTTACCGAGGTTGCCGCCGGCCATCTTCTTGACCGACTGCAGATTCTCGAGAAAGTTCTCGAGAGTGTAGGTGCCCTCGAGAAGCTTGTCCTGAAGTCGTTTCGCCTCTTCCTCGTCGACGACCTGTCGAGCCTGTTCGACGAGCCCGACGACGTCACCCATGCCCAGGATGCGCTCGGCCATCGACTGGGGGCGGAACGGGGTGAGCGTACCCTCGAGCTTCTCGCCCGTACCGACGAACTTGATCGGCTTGCCGGTGATCGCTTTGACCGAAAGCGCCGCACCACCGCGTGCGTCACCGTCGAGCTTCGTCAGGATGACACCGGTGAGCTCGAGCTGATCATTGAACTCGCGCGCACTCTTGACGGCGTCCTGGCCGACCATCGCGTCGCAGACGAGGAAGACCTCGTGAGGCTTGGTAACCTTCGCGACCTTCGCGACCTCGTCCATCATCTCCTGATCGATGTGGAGACGACCGGCGGTATCGAGAATGACCGTGTCACAGCCGAGCTTCTTCGCTTCCGAGACACCCTTTTTGCAGACGTCCGGTGGCTTCGCTCCCGGCTCGGAGAAGACGGGGATGTTGATCGAGGCACCGAGCGTCTTGAGCTGATCGATCGCCGCGGGACGCTGCATGTCGGCCGCGACGAGGAGCGGCTTGCGCTTGTGCTCCTTGCCAAGCATCAACGCGAGCTTGCCGCAGGTCGTCGTCTTACCGCTTCCCTGGAGGCCGGCCATCAGAATGATCGTCGGACCCTTCTGCTGGAAGTCGATCGACGGATCGACCGGTCCCATCAGATCACAGAGCTGCTGGTAGACGATGTGGATGAACTGCTGCCCGGGCTCGACACCCTTGAGAACCTTCTCGCCGAGCGCCTCGGTCTCGACCTTCTTGAGGAAGTCCTTGATGACCTCGAACGCCACATCCGCCTCGAGCAGCGCGACTCGGATCTCGCGGAGCGTCTCCTTGACGTTCTTCTCGCTGATCTTCTTACGGGCGATATTCCCGATAATGCCCGTGAAGCGCCGGGTGATGTTTTCGAACATGTCCTAGGGTGCCTGTTTCAACGGATTCCGGCCGGAAGCAGGGCGGTATCCTAACACCGCTACGAGGCATCTACCAGGGCAGGGGCGGCTTTCGCTTGCCCTTCCGGGAATCCGTTGGTAGACGCTGTTATCCTGGTCTGAAGACCCCTGACGAAAGAGCCGATGCCGACCTCGAACCCCAATGCCGCGATCTGCCTCACCGGATCGGAACTGACGCGCGGGGAGACGCGCGACCTCAACGGATCGTTTCTCGGTCGTGGGCTCTCGGAGCTCGGCATCCACGTCGACGAGGTCCGACTCGTGCCCGACGAAGACGCCCTGCTTCTCGCGGCGATTCGAGATCTCGTCGATCGAGCCGACATCGTCATCTTGAGCGGCGGACTCGGCCCGACGGCTGACGACCGGACGATCGCCGCGCTCGCCGAGGTTCTCGGCCGCGGCATCGAGCGGGATCCCGATCACTCGGAGCGCATGAAGCAGGTCGCGATTCGCCGCGGTCGACCGGAGAGCGAGATTCCCGATAACTTCTTCAAGCAGGCCGAGATCGTCGAAGGCTCGCGCGTGCTCAGGAACTCACGCGGCCTCGCTCCGGGAACGTTCGCCAGGACCGACCGAGGCGTCGTCGCCGCCTTGCCCGGAGTCCCACGAGAGCTCACGACGATGTTCGAGGAAGAGCTCGTCCCGGCGCTCCTCAAGCACTTCGATCTCGAACCGCCTCGAATCTTTCGGGCCAAGCTGCTCGGCCACCCCGAGAGCTGGGCGGAGGCTCGCATCCAAGCTCTCGGCATCGATTTTTCGCGCGTCGACTACGGCATCAGCGCGAAGCCCGGCGAGCTGACGCTCAAGTTCATTGCGCGAGAGTCCCGCCATCACGAAGAGATCGACGTCGCACGCGAAAAGCTCGAGGCGGAGTTTCCCGACGACCTCGAAGTGCTTCCGCCGACGCTCTCAGCCGACGCCGCCGAGACGGCCGTCGTCAATGTCATCCACGAGCTTTTCATCGCGAGCGGCAAGACCATCGCGACGGCCGAATCATGCACGGGCGGTTGGATCGCGAAACGTCTGACCGACAGCCCGGGCTCCTCGGCGTACCTCATCGGCTCGGTCGTCGCGTATCAAAACCGAATCAAGGAGTCTCTGCTCGGCGTCGACTCGGCAGCTCTCGAAGAGCACGGCGCCGTATCCGAGATCGTCTGCCGACAGATGGCCCTCGGCGCGCTGCGCGCGTTTCACTCGGATTTCGTGCTTTCCGTCACGGGCATCGCGGGACCGGGCGGCGGCAGCGAGGAGAAGCCCGTCGGCACGGTCTGGATCGGGCTCGCGAGCCGAGAACAGGGAGGCGACACCGTCGAGGGAGCCGAGACGGTCGAGGCCGTACGCTACGAGTTTCGCGGCGACCGTGACATGATCCGCAGGCAGACGATTCTGCGCGCGCTCGACCTCCTTCGCCGCGAGCTCAAGCGACGCCATCTTCCTCGTCCGCGCCATCTCTCCGAGGGGTAGAATCAGGCACGTGGACTACCCGATCGGAACCGAGTACGACATCCCATTCGAGCTCGAGACCGTGCTGACCGGATACCGGCACGGGATCTTCCCGATGGGCGACCAGGACGACGACACGATCTACTGGTTCTGCCCGGATCCACGCGCGATCATCCCGCTCGACGGCTTTCACGCATCGCGATCCCTTCAGCGGAGCTTTCGCCGCGGAGAGTTCGAGGTGACCTACGACCGCGCCTTTCGTGAAGTGATGATCGGTTGCGCCGAAGACCACCCGGTTTGGATCACCGATCGCATCTTCGACATGTACACGAAGATGCACAAGCGCGGCGCCGCGCACTCGGTCGAGGTCTGGCAGAACCGACGACTCGTCGGCGGAAC